>JAFNAE010000207.1 GCA_017860005.1 Acidobacteriota bacterium
CGCCGCGCTCGCCGCGCTCGCCGGGGCCGCCGGGCTGGCCCGCGAGCGCGGGCGGGATCGCGCCGCGCTCGCGCGCCGGGGCGCCGGGCTCGGGCTCGAGACCGGCCCGGGCAGCGACCTCGGGCGCGCCTTGGCGCGCGAGGCCGATCCGGGCGAGCGCCGTCTCGCGCTCGCGCGCGCCGCGCTCACCGCCGCCGCCGGGGAGCCGGCCGGGGGCGCCCGCACCCTGGCGCGACTCGAGGGCGCCGCCGCGCTCGCGCGCGAGGCGCTGGCCGCCCTGCCGGCGAGCGCCGAGGCGCCGCGCCTGCTCGCCGCCGCGCGCGCGCTCGAGCGGCTGGCGCGCCGCGATCCTCGACTGCTCACCGAGCCCGGGGCCTGGGAGCGGCCGCTCGAGGCCGCGCGCCGCCGGGCTCCCGGTGGCGGGCCCGCCGAGCGCCTGCTCGCCGCGGTCTACCTCGAGACCTGGCCCGGGCTCGACGGCGAGCGGCGGCGGCGCGCCGCCGAGGCGCTCGAGGCCGCCTTCGCGGATCCGGTCTTCCTGCGCGTCGCCTTCGAGCGCTGGCTGGCGGTCGCGGGCTCGCTCGAGGCGGCCGCCCGGCTCCTGCCCGACACGCCGGAGAGCTGGGAGCGGCTGGCGCGCGCCGCCGCCGTGCGCGGCGAGCTCGCGCAAGCCTCGGCGCTCGGCGAGCGCGCGCTCGCGGCGCACGAGGTCGCGCTCGACCGCGCCCTGGAGCGGGCGCGCGAGGTCTACGGCGCCGCGCGCGCCGACGCCGGCCTGCGCGCGGCGGTGGACGACCTGCTCGCCCGCCTGCCGCCCGACGCGCGCTTCGTGCCCCAGCTCGAGCGCGCGCTGGCGGCGCGGCCGCCCGGGCCGGGCAGCCCCGCCCTGGCGCGCGCCGCGGCCGCCTGGCTGGCCTGGGCGCGCCCGCTCTGCCTGGTCCCCGGCTGCCCGCTGCCGGCGGCCGTCTTCGACCGCCTGGCGGGCACGGCCGGCGGCGCGCTGCCGCCCGCCGAGGTCGCTTTCGCCCTCGTCGCCGCCGGCGAGGGTGCGCGCGCCGGGCAGCTGGCGCGCCGCGCCGAGGCGCTGTGGAGCGAGGACTGGGCGCCCTACCTGCTGCTTGAGGCGCGCCGGCGCCTGGAGGCGGACGACGCCGCCGGCGCGCGCGAGGCGCTCGCGCTCGTCCACCGCTCGGCACGGCGCGGCCTGCCCTTCCGCGCGCTCGCGCGCCGCGCCGGGCTCGAGCCGGACGGCGCGGAGGCGGCCGGCGCCACGCGCTGGGAGGCCACCGACTGGGAATGGGAGCGCGGCGTGCCCCGGCTCGCCCTGCTGCCCGCGCGCAGCGCGACGGCCCTGCGCGTGGCCCTGGCGCGGCCGCTCGCGCGCGCCACCCTGGTGGTCGCGGAGTGGGACGGCGCCGGGCGGCCCGCGCTCGCGCTCGAGCCCGGGGCGACCGCGATCCGGGTCGTCGCGCCGATCGACGCGCGCGCGCACCTGCTGCGCCTGCGCGTGCTCGCCGGCGAAGCGCCGGCGATCGCGCTCACGAATCTCGAGTGATCCCGCCGCCCGCGGGCGCCTCGCCCGCGGGCGCCTCGCGCCACCAGGGCAGGCGGCGGCGCGCCTCGTCGCGCTGCTCGAGCGCGAGCCGGCGCGCCCCGGCCGCGAATCCCAGCGCGCGCATGGCGACCACCACCGCGACCTCGACGCCGAGCAGCGCGAGGCCGAGAGCGCCCTGTCCGGTCAGCGCCACGGCGAGCGCGGCGAGGCAGAACAGCAGCACGGTGACGTAGAGCACGACCACGATGCGGCCGCGGCGGCGCACCAGCCGCTCGAGCGCGTGGTGGAGGTGGCTGCGGTCGGCGCGCACGACGCGCGCGAAGCGCTGGACCAGGCTCCGCCCGCCGCGCTCGAAGAAGCGCAGCACCATGACCAGCAGGGTGTCGATCACCGGCAGGCCGAGGGCGAGCAGCGGCACCACGATCGCCACCGCCGCCGGCGCCTTGATCGAGGAGTGCAGGGTGAGCGCGCCGAACAGGTAGCCGAGGGTGAGCGAACCGCCGTCGCCCATGAAGATGCGCGCCGGCTCCCAGTTGTGCCAGAGGAAGCCCAGGCAGGCGCCGACCACCGCCGCGAGCAGCACGGCGGTCGCCTGGTTGTCCTGCAGCAGCGAGTAGGCGAGCAGCGAGGCGGCGATGATCGCCGCGACGCCGCCGGCGAGCCCGTCGAGGCCGTCGACGAGGTTGATCGCGTTGGTGACCCCGACCACCCAGGCGATCGACAGCAGCGGCCCCCACGCGCCCAGGTCGATCTCGCCCAGGCCGGGCAGGCGCAGGGCGTGGAAGGCCCAGCCCACGCGCACGACCAGCCAGGCGGCGAGCAGCTGGACGAGCAGCTTCTGGCCGGGCGACACGCCCACCAGGTCGTCCACCACGCCGACCACGAACACCAGCACGACGCCGAAGGCGAGCGCCGCGAGCTCCTGGCGCGGGATGACCTGGCTCCACACCGGCCAGCGCACCACCGCGCCGAGGCCGCAGGCGAGGGCGACGCCGAGCACCATCGCGACGCCGCCCAGGCGCGGGATCGAGCCCGGGTCGCGCCCGCCCGCGCCGGGCCGCTCGACCGCGCCGAACGCCACCGCCAGGCGCACCAGCGGCGGCACCACGACGCTGGTGACCACGCCCGCCACCAGCGCCGCGGCGCCGAGCAGGACCGGCAGATCGGAAGCGGGCAGCGACACGCGTGAGCTCCGCGCGGACGATACCGCAGCGCTCAGGCCGGCAGCGCCGCGATCGCCTCGAGCGCCGCCGCCACCGCCGCCGGGTCGCCCACCGCGGCGCGCAGGTAGCGCCCGGCCGGCAGCCGTTCCCGGCACAGGAGATGGACGTCGCTCGTCTCCGGGCCGACGAAGAGCACGGGCCGGCCGGAGCGGATGCAGCCGTAGACCTTGGAGGGCAGGACGTAGCCCGCGAACTCGTCGCGCAGGGTGATCAGGTGCGCGTCGGGCGCGACGAGCAGGCGCGCGAGGTCGGCGAGCGGCACCGGTTGCGAGCGGTGGACCGGCAGGCCGAGCTCGCGCAGGCGCGCCTCGACGCGGTCGGCCCGCGCGCCGGTGGCGTTGAGCCAGAGCGCCACCCCGCCGCTGCCCCGGGCGTGGTGCAGGCGGTACCCCTCGACGAAGGTGGCGTCGTCGTGGGCGACGCCGAAGTTGCCCGAGTAGAGCAGCAGGCGCCGTCCGGCCAGCGCGAGCGGCCGCGGCAGCGGCGCCAAGCCGGCCGGGATCTCGACCGGGGAGTCGTCGCGCGCCAGTTCGATGCGCGCGGGCGGGATGCCGATCTCGAGCAGGCGGCGGCGCTGGTCCTCGCCCAGCACCTCGAAGCGGTGGACGAAGCGGCGCAGGAAGATCGTCCAGCGGCGCAGGAGACGCAACCAGCCGGGCGCTCGCCCGAGCTCGGCGATCAGACACTCGGGATGAAAGTCGGTGATGCGGTAGGCGAGCCGGCGGCGCAGGACGAGGTTGGCGGGCACCAGCAGGTGGATCAGGAACGGCGGGCTGCCGGTGAACACGACCTCGCCGGCGCGCGCCAGCTCGGGCAGCGCCGCCGCCACCAGCCGCAGATCGGCGGCGAGCGTCCAGGCCGCGCGGCGCGCGAGGTCGGCGCGGTCGTAGCCGTCGGCGGCCAGGCGCCGCACGACGAGCCGCCCCGCGCCGACGCGTTCCTCGACCTCGGAGTCGCCCGCCGTCGAGAGCCCGACCAGCAGGACCTCGCGGCCCTGCCGCGCCAGCTCCCGCGCGGCCCGGAGCGCGTACTGCCCGACCGCCCCGAAGTCGGGCGGCAACCAGTCGCACAGGTAGACGACGCTCGCGCGCACCGGGCGCGCGCTCAGCGCGGCACCGCGAGCGTGCGCTCGGCCGGGCGCTCGAGCTTGAGGCGGTCGGACGGATTGCAGGTCGCGTCGAAGAACTCGTAGCGGAGGCCGTGGAGCCGGAAGCCGACCGGATCGGCGAGATGGGACGGCACGTCGAACAGCAGCACCGGCCGCGCCGCGGCGAGGACGCCGAGCGCGCCCTCGACCACGAGCCCCAGCCGCCGCCCGACGGCCAGCCGCAGCAGGGTCGGACGCTTGCGGCCCGCCGCGAGCTCGTCGAGCGTCAGGCGCCGCGCCGCGCCGCCCTTGCGGCCGCGCGCCGGCGGCCTGCCGCGGGCCTCCTCCGACACCTCGGTCACCTCCGCCTCGACCACTTCGAGCCGGGCGTCGGGCGCCCCCAGCACCTCCGCCGCGCGCCGGATCGCCTCCGCCCGCGCGGGCTTCGCCTCGACCGCGACGACGACGCCGTTCGCCCCGGCCCGGATCGCCGAGGCGAGCGAGAAGAGCCCCGTCCCCGCCCCGACGTCCCAGACCACCTCGCCGGTCCCCACCAGCTCCCGCGCCCACTCGACCAGGAACCGAGCCTCCCCCTTCGGCGCCGGCAGCAGCCGCACCAGGCGCTGCTCGGGGCTCAGGTACCCCCCCGTGCCCGGGCGCCCCCCCCGCCCGTGACCGCCACCCCCGAGGATCTTGCGCAGGAAGGACATCGATTGAGGACTCCGGGAGGATCGTAGCGAACTCGGTCATCCACCGCTCGGGGGGCCTTCCCCCGGCCCCCGCCACCAGTCCGACGCCACGGCCAGCCGGCCGGCCAGGGTCCAGCCGAGCACGGCCGCGAGCGCCCGGTACGCCCTGAAATCCAGGCCCGCCCTGCGCGCCGGCCCCGCCGCCTCGCGGGCGAGCCCGAACAGCCGCCGCGACTCGAACGGCGCGCGAGCAGGAAGAGGCTGCGCGAGAAGCGGGCCAGCTCCGGGGCGTCCACGTCGACGCGAGCCCGGCCCGCGCTCGCGAGGATGCTCTCGTGCGCGCGCACCTGCTGTCGAAGCCGGACCGGATCCGCGGGCGCGCCGGATCCGGCGTGGCCCTCGCCGTGGAAACGACGCTCCGCGACGGTCTCGTCGACGTGCGCCAGCGCGACGCCGAGCGCACCGATGCGGGCCTCGAACTCCCAGTCCTCGTCGAATCGCAGGTCGGACCAGCCTCCGGCGGCCTCGCACACCTGCGCCCGATAGAGCGGGGTGGCGGTGATCCAGACGCGTCCCGCGAGCAGCGCCGGGAGCAAGCGCGAAAGCACCTCACCCGTGCGCCGGATCGGACTCCGCACGGTCCCGTCCCGGAGGCGCTCGCGCGTCGGGCCGTAGGAGGCGCCCGCGCCGGTTCCGCTGCGCAGGCTCGCCACCTGGAGCTCGAGCTTCCGGGGCAGCAGCAGGTCGTCGCTGTCGAGGAACTGCAGGAACTCGCCGCGCGCGGCCCTCCTGCCCGCCTCGCGCGCCGCGCCGGGGCCGGCGTTGTCCTGACGCAGCGCGCGGATCCTGGCCGGCTCGGCGCGGACGAGCTCCTCGATCGC
>JAFNAE010000208.1 GCA_017860005.1 Acidobacteriota bacterium
AGCGCCAGCAGCGCCACGGCCGCCGCGCAGTAGAGCAGGAGGACGAGATCCGTCGCGCTGGGTCGGCCCGGCCGGTCGCTCACAGCTCGAGGTCGTAGATGCGGTAGGTCTTGTAGCGCGTCGCGCCCAGGCTCTCCGCCGCGCGGTTCATCGCGGTGTTCGACTCCAGCACCCAGGACAGCTCGCCCCAGCGGTAGCCCTTGCGGATCGCCGCCTCCATGGTGCGCACGTAGAGCGCGGCGTCCACGCCCCGGAAGCGATGGCCCTGGAGCACGCCCAGGATCAGCACGCGCACCGCGTCGATCCTCCGGCGCGCGGCGAGCAGGCGCAGGAGCCCGAACGGGAAGAGCCGGCCGTCGGCCGCGCGCAGGGCCTGGTTGATGTCCGGCACCGTCACGCTCACGCCCACCGGCTCGCCTTCGTCCTCGGCGACGAAGACCAGGTCGCGGTCGGCCAGCGGCTTGAGCTCGCGCGCCAGCGCGCGCATCTCGTCCACGGTGAGCGGCACCGCGCCCCAGTTGTCGGACCAGGCCCGGGAGTGGATGCGGTGGACGAGCTCGACCTCCTCGTCGAAGCGCGCGAAGTCGAGCGGCCGCACGACGATGCCGCGCATGGCGACCGCGTGGGCGATCGCCGCCAGCCGCGACGGCACGCGCTCGGGGGCCTCCATCCGGTAGGCGAGCAGGTCCTGCGCCTTGCGGAAGCCGCAGCTTTCGAGCAGCCCGGCGTAGTAGGCCGGGTTGTAGGACATCAGCAGCACCGGCGGGGCCTCGAAGGCGTCGAGCAGCAGGCCGCACTCGTCGTTGATGGTGAAGCTCATCGGCCCGCGCAGGCGCACCAGACCGCGCGCGCGCACCCAGGACGCCGCCGCTCCGACCAGCGCGCGCGCCACCGCGGGGTCGTCGACGCACTCGAAGAGGCCGAAGAAGCCGGTGCCGTCGCGGTAGGTCTCGAGGTGGCGGCGGTTCTCGATCGCGGCGATGCGGCCGACCGGCTCGCCGCCGCGCTCGGCGAGGAAGAGCTCTGCGTCGGAATGGCGGAAGAACGGGTTCTTCTTCCGGTCGAGGAAGGCCATGCGCTCGATCTCGAGCGGCGGCACCCAGGCCGGGATCTCCCGGTAGATCCGGCGCGGGAAGCGCACGAAGCGCTTCCGCTCGCGGCGGGAGCGGACCGGCCGCACTTCGATCGCGGGGTCGGGGATCACGACGGACGGACTCTGGCTGCGGAGGTCGGGCGCGGGAGGACGGTTCCCGGGCCTCAGCCGCGCGGCGCGCCGAAGCGCCAGGCGAGGCCGAGCCAGTAGTTGGGGCCGGTCGAGTCGGTGTCGGCGGTGACCTCGGGCGCGGGCGCGAGCGACCCCTCGGCCGGCACCTGGTGCTCGAGGCGCCCCCAGTAGTAGGCGACGCCGAACTCGAGCCACCAGGTCCGCGATGCGGAGAGTGCGACCTGGGCGCCGAGGCCGGCGGTGAAGCACGGGAACCAGCCGTCGTTGTCCACGATCAGCCACTCGTCGAGATACTCGTTGCGCAGGGTGAGCGTGGTGCGGTCCTGCTCGTAGGCGACGCCGGCGCCGCCGAGCAGGAACGGCTCGAAGCGCTCGCAGGTCGGGCAGAGCTGGTAGTGCGCGGCCGCCATGAGGTCCGCGAACACCGAGTAGCTCTGCTCGAAGGCGAGCTCGGCCGGTCCCGCCTCGGTCGGGATCGTCGCCGTGCCGTCGATGCCGCCGGCGCTCCAGTCGGCCTCGAAGCCGACCCGCCAGCGCGGCGTCAGGTGGCGGAAGACCTTGACCCCGAGGCTCAGGTTGTGGACGTCGTCCCAGGTGTCGAAGTCGACGCCGAAGGTCGAGTTGATCAGCTCGATCTGCTCGTTGGCGACCGACTGCTTCGGGAACGCCTCCTGGACGAGCACGACGGCGGTCCAGCCGGCGTCCTCCGCCGCGGCGGGCGCGGCGGCGAGCGCACCGGCGACCAGCGTCACGGCGACGAGCGCGGACAGGCTCCGGATCGGGATGCGCACGGCCCACCTCCCTCGAGAGCAGAACGACCGCGCCAGACTGGCTCCGCGCCCGCCCCGGGCAGGATACCCCCCCGGGTAGAACCCGCCCCCCCGCGCGGGCGGTGGTGCTGCGGGCTCAGCCGCCGCGGCGGCCGCCGCCGGTGCGTT
This sequence comes from Acidobacteriota bacterium, assembly GCA_017860005.1. Lineage (GTDB taxonomy): Bacteria > Acidobacteriota > Thermoanaerobaculia > Multivoradales > JAGPDF01 > JACTMI01. Next base: position 2,164 of record JAFNAE010000208.1, read on the forward strand.
GGCCGAGGGGGCGGCCGGTGCGCGGGGCCTGGCCGCTCGCCGCGGTGCCGTTGCCGGCCTGGGCGCCGGGGACGAGGTCGGTGTTGGGGTTCTTGACCTGGTCGGTCTCGGCGAGGCCGGAGACGATCTCGATCTGGATGCCGTCGGAGAGGCCGGTCTCGACGTTCCGGCGCTCGAACTGCTGCGGGCCGGTCTCGACCTCGACGTAGGCCTGCTCGCCCTCGAACTGGAGCAGCCCCTCGTCGATCGCCAGCACCTGCTCGCGCTTGTCGAGCACGATGTCGGCGTTGGCGCTGTAGTTGGCGCGCAGGAACAGGTTCGGGTCGGGCTTGACCGCGGCGCGGATCTCGAACTGGATCGCGCCCTCCTCCTCGACCCCCTTGGGCGCGATGTGCTCGAGCGTGGCGCGGATCTCGGCCTCGGGCAGCGCGCCGATGGTGAGCAGCAGCTCCATGCCGGCGCGGATCTTGCCCACCTCGCTCTCGTCCACCTTGCCCTCGAAGATCATGTCGCCCATGTCGGCGATCGCGGCGATCGTGGTGCCCTCGTTGAAGTTGTTGGCCTGGATCACCGAGTTGCCGACCTCGACCGGCACGTCGAGCACCATGCCCGCGATGGTCGAGCGCACCACCGTGGTGGCCGAGCTCGCTACGCGCTCGCTGGTGCCGGTGCGCACGATGTCGAGCACGCTCCTGGCGGCCGCCAGCTCCTCGCGCGCCTGCTGGAGTGCGACCTCGGCGCGGTCGAGGTCCGAGCGCGCCACCGTGCCCTCCTCGAACAGCGCCTTCTGCCGGCCGTGCTCGCGCTCGGCGTCGGCGAGATCGATCTCGGCCTTGTTCAGGCGCGATTCGGCGTCCGAGAGACGGTTCATGTCCGGGATCACGCGCACGCGCGCGACCAGGTCGCCCTGCTTGATCAGCTCGCCGGCCTCGACGTAGAGCTCGTCCACGATCCCCGAGACCAGGGGCTTGATCGCCACCTCCTTGCGCGGCACCACCGAGCCGGTGGCGACCGTCTTCTGCACGATGTCGGTGCGCACCGGCTGCGCGGTCGTGTACTCGACCGGCTTCTTCTGCGACTTCTTGTAGAGCACCACGCCGGTCCACGCCAGCAGCGCGGCGAACGCGACGCCGGCCAGAATGCCCAGGAACTTCTTCATCTCTCCTCCGCTTCCCGTCTCGAAGCCGTCATTCCGAGCGCAACGCCACCACCGGGCTGACCGCCACTGCGCGCTGCGCCGGGATCAGGCCCGCCACCGCGCCCGCCGCCACCAGGATCGCCACCGCCAGCAGCGCGTCGTCGAGCATCACGCCCGGGTTGCGGAACATGGTCGGCTGCCCCGAGGCCGGCGCGGCAGCGAGCAGGGCGCCGATCCCCTCCATGGTCGCCACTCCGGCCGCGAGCCCGAGGAAACCTGCGATCGAGGTCAGCACCACCGCCTCGAGCACGATCTGGCCGATCACGCTCGACGGACGCGCGCCGATCGCGCGCCGGAGGCCGATCTCCTTGGTGCGCTCGCGGATCACGATCAGCATGATGTTCGACACCCCGATCGCGCCCGCGGTCAGCGTGCCCAGGCCGACGATCCACATCAGCGCGCGGATACCGGCGAACAGGCCCTGGATCTTGCCGAACTCCTCGGCGAGGTTGAAGTGTCCGATGCCGCGCCGGTCGTCCGGCGCCACCTTGTGGCGCGAGCGCAACAGGTCGAGCACCTTCTCCTCGACCCGGGCCACGTCGACGCCCGGCGCCGCGGTGACCGCGTACCAGTGCACCTCGTTGGCGGCGTTGAACGCCTGCTGGAAGGTCGTGAACGGCACGTAGACGGTCTGCGCGTCGCGGTCGGCCTGGCCGCCCGTGTTGCGCGAGCGGAACACACCCACCACCTTGAACCAGACGCCGTTGACCTCGATCGCGTCGCCGATCGGATTCTCGCCGTCCGGGAAGAGGACCTCGACCACGCGCGTGCCGATGACCGCGACCTTGCGCTGCTCGGCGATGTCCATCCGGTTGAGCAGGCGGCCGCGCTCGAGCAGCACCGACTGGATGGTGAAGATCTCGGGATGGTCGCCCATGATGGTGAACGAGCCGGTCTCGCCGGCCCGGCGCACGGTGGCGCCACCCCGCCAGCCGCCCCGCTGCAGGCGCGGCGCGACCACCGCGGCCTCGGGCACCTGGCGCCGGATCTCCTCGGTGTCCTCGTTGGTGAACTCGATCGAGCGGCCCGCCGCCAGCCCCGCGAACGGCTTCGAGGTGCGCATCCCCCAGCAGAAGAAGCTGTTGGTCGCGGTGCCCTGGAAGCCTGCCATGACGCCGTTGGACAGGCCATTGCCCGAGCCGAGCAGGACGACGAGCAGGAAGATCCCCCAGAACACGCCGAAGGCGGTCAGGAAGGTGCGCAGGCGGTTCTTGGCCAGCGCGTGCCCGATCTCCTGCCAGTGGTCGAGGTCGAACATCGCTCTCCCCCTATTCGTCGCGCAGCGCCACGACCGGCTGCACCGAGGCCGCCCGGCGCGCCGGGAAGAACCCGGCGATCGCGCCCGCCACCACCAGCAGCACGGTCGCCCACAGCGCCACCCGGAGGTCGACCTGCGGGTTGCGGAAGAACGACGATTCGGCCGGCAG
>JAFNAE010000209.1 GCA_017860005.1 Acidobacteriota bacterium
TCTGCTCCGGGCGCATCTGGCGCAGGACCTCGAGGAGGACCTCCTCGACCTCGGGCGGGGTGTCGATCGACTGGGTGCGCATCTCCCGATCCGTGCCCGGATCTTACTCCGGCCGGCCGCCGCGGCCGCACCGCTTCGACGCTCGTGCTGACGGCGCGATCGCAGCGCGCTCAGTGGACCAGCTTGCGGTACTTGATGCGGTGCGGCTGGTCGGCCTCGGCGCCGAGGCGGCGGCGGCGATCGGCCTCGTAGTCCTGGTAGTTGCCCTCGAACCAGACCACCTTCGAGTCGCCCTCGAAGGCGAGCATGTGGGTGGCGACGCGATCGAGGAACCAGCGGTCGTGGCTGATCACCACCGCGCAGCCGGCGAAGTCGAGCAGCGCTTCCTCGAGCGAGCGCAGGGTGTCGACGTCGAGGTCGTTGGTCGGCTCGTCGAGCAGCAGCAGGTTACCGCCGCTCTTGAGCAGCGTCGCCAGGTGCAGCCGGTTGCGCTCGCCGCCGGAGAGGTCCCGGACCTTCTTCTGCTGGTCGGCGCCGCGGAAGTTGAAGGCGGCGCAGTAGGCGCGCGAGTTGACTTCGCGCTTGCCGACCAGCACCGTGTCGCGGCCGCCGTCGGAGATCTCCTGCCAGACCGTGCGCTCGCCGACCAGCGCCTCGCGGCTCTGGTCGACGTAGGAGAGCGCGACCGTCTCGCCGATGCGCAGCGACCCGGAGTCGGGCTCCTCCTGGCCGACGATCATGCGGAAGAGCGTGGTCTTGCCGGCGCCGTTGGCGCCGATCACGCCCACGATGCCGCCGGGCGGGAGCGAGAAGGAGAGCCCGTCGATGAGCAGGTTGTCGCCGTAGCCCTTGACCAGCTCCTTCGCCTCGACCACCAGGTCGCCCAGGCGCGGCCCGGGCGGGATGTGGATCTCGTTGGGGTCGCGCCGCGACTCCTGCGCCTGCTCCTCGGCGAGCAGCCTCTCGTAGTTGGCCAGGCGCGCCTTGCCCTTGGCCTGGCGCGCGCGCGGCGCCATGCGCACCCATTCGAGCTCGTGCTCGAGCGTGCGCCGGCGGCCGGAGGCCTCCTTCTCCTGCTGCTCGAGGCGCGTCTTCTTCTGCTCGAGCCAGCCCGAGTAGTTGCCCTCGTAGGGGATGCCGGCGCCGCGGTCGAGCTCGAGGATCCAGCCGGCGACGTTGTCGAGGAAGTAGCGGTCGTGGGTGATCGCGACCACGGTGCCCGGATACTCCTGGAGGTGGCGCTCGAGCCAGGCCACCGATTCGGCGTCGAGGTGGTTGGTGGGCTCGTCGAGCAGCAGCAGGTCGGGCTGGGCGAGCAGCACCTGGCAGAGCGCGACGCGGCGGCGCTCGCCGCCCGACAGGTGCGTCACCTCGGCGTCGGCGGGGGGCAGGCGCAGGGCGTCCATGGCGATCTCGAGCTGGCGGTCGAGCTCCCAGAGGTTGCCGGCGTCGATCTGGTCCTGCAGGCGGCCGAGCTCGGCGGCGGTCTCGTCCGAGTAGTTGGCGGCCAGCTCGTCGTAGCGCGTGAGCACGGCCTTCTTGTCCGCCACCGCGGCCTCGACGTGCTGGAGCACGGTCCTGCCCGGATCGAGCACCGGCTCCTGGGGCAGGAAGCCGACCGAGTAGCCCTCGCCCAGCTGCGCCTCGCCGTCGACGTCGCGGTCGAGGCCGGCCATGACGCGCAGCAGCGTCGACTTGCCGGCGCCATTGGCGCCCAGCACGCCGATCTTGGCGCCGTGGAAGAACGACAGCCAGATGCCTTTGAGGATCTCCTTGCCCTGCGGCGTGACCTTGCGCAGGTTCTTCATGGTGTAGATGATCTGCGGCATCGCGCCCCGTCCCCCCGAACCGACGGACTCTATCGCGACGCCGCAGAGCGGCAAGGAATCCGCGGACCGTGGGACTAGACTCGCCGCCCGGCGGCCGGCCGGGACTCCGGGGGCGGAGCGTGCCGGCGCTGCGGAGGAGGGTGGGCGATGGCGGGGAGACGGCGCACGCGCATGCTGCCGGTGCTGGCGATGGCGCTCGCGGCCTCCGCCGCGGCCGCGCGGGCGGAGGACGCCGCGCAGGCGGATCCGCTCGGCGGCCTCGAGTCCGACGAGGACGGCGCGGGCTGGCAGGGGATCCGGCTCGGCATGTCGCTGGTCCAGGCCGAGCGGCGCTTCTCGGTCGCGCTCGCGCTGCGCGAGACCGACAACACGCGCTGCGGCCGCTTCGTGGCCGGCGCCGAGCGCGGCGGCCTGGCCCTCACGGTCGGCTTCCCGAGCGCGAAGCCGGGCGCCAAGGTCGAGACCCTGTTCGTGCGCTTCGAGGGCTACCAGGTGGTGGCGACCGCCGCCGACCTCGTCGCGTCGCTCAAGGCCAGGGTGCCGGCCGCCCGCTACGTGCCCGACGCCGACCTCGCCGACCGGCCGGAGGCCGAGGACCCGGCGCCGGTCTACGAGCTGCCCGGCGAGACTCCGGCAGCGGTCCAGATCCGGCCGCGCGACGGCCTGCTCTTCGCGCCCCTCACCTGCCTGAGGTAGCGCGCCGGCTCCCGCCGGCTCAGAAACGCACGCGATAGCTCGCTTTGACGCTGCGCCCCGGCTCGGGGCGGAAGAAGGTCGAGTTGGAGAACTCGGCGTAGAGCTCGTCGGTGAGGTTCTCGACGGTGACCTGGAGGTCGTGGCTGACGCCCGCGCGCTCGAACAGGCGCAGGCCGGCGCCGAGCGCGTGGATCGTGAACGCGGGCAGCACGCTGCCGACCGGCGGCACCGGCTCGTTGGCGGCGAGGTTGGCGTCGGCCGAGGCGTTGTGGCGGACGCGGTACTCGGCCCAGAAGCGGCGGCGCTCGGGCTCGTAGCGCAGGTAGGCGACGTACTTCTCGCCGTAGTTGCCGCCGGGCGGGGGATTGGCCGCGTCGACCCGGTCGGCGTCGATGTAGCTGACGTTGCCGCCCACGGTCAGACCGAACGGGGCGCGGTAGCCCACCGCGAGCTCGACGCCCTGGTAGCGCAGGCGCTCGACGTTGCGCTGCTGGACCACGAAGCGGGCCCGGCTGGCCAGGATCTCGGCGCGCACGTCGGGCGGCAGCGCCGCGATCTCCGCGTCGGACAGGAAGTACTGCACGATGCCGTCCTGGATCTCGTTGCGGAAGCCGACCAGCTCGAAGAACGCGTCGCGCCGCCGGTACTTGAAGCCGACGTCGAAGTTGTCGCTCGTCTCCGAGACCAGGTCGGGGTTGAGGATCTGGTAGCCGTTGCCCTCGGGCGTGGCACCGTTGAACAGCCGCTCGATGATGTTGGGGGCGCGGAAGGCGGTGCCGTAGGAGGCGAGCGCGTTGAGCGACTCGGTGATCTGCCAGGTCGCGGTGAGCGCGCCGACCAGTTGGTCGTCGGCGAAATCGAGCCCCTCGGTCTCCCAGCCGGGCGTGTCCGTCGCCTCGGTCGACACCTCCTGCCAGCGCAGGCCGGCGGTGACGCGCAGGCGGTCGAGCGCGGTCCACTCGTCCTGGAGGAAGACGCCGTTGCTCGAGTTGCGCGCGTTGGGCGCGTTGGCGACCGCATCGGTCGAGACGATCCGCTGCTCGAAGGGCGGGAACGGGAAGCGCAGGACGGTGGTCGTGGTCGACTCGTCGGTATTGCGGCTCTCGTCGCGGTAGGTCTCGACGCCCCAGGTCAGCAGGTGCTCGGCGCCCAGCGCCCGGATCCCCTCGAGGCGCAGGCCCCAGGTGTCGAGATCGGTGGTGTTGAGCGTGTTGGCGAGCACCTCGGAGCGCGGCCACCCGGGCGCCAGCGGGCCGATGTCGATCGCGATGTCGTTGACCAGCTGGCGGCCGTTGGCCTGCCAGTAGAGCTTGGCGTCGAGCGTGTCGGCGAGCGCGAAGCCGAGCGCGGAGCCCTCGTAGGTCAGCGTCCAGCGGTCGAAGTCCTGGTACGGGTAGAGGATGCGGACGGTCGCCTCCTCCTCGACGCCGTACTCCGCGGCGTCGACGAAACCGAAGCCGGTCTCGTCCGCGCGGTAGCGCTGGCCGCGCAGGCGCAGGCCCTGGCTCTCGCTCAGCGCGACGCCGAAGGCGGCGCGCAGGCTGTCGTCGACCAGGCCGGTGTCCAGGACTTCGGTCGCCTGCGGCAGGTCGATGGCGCCGAAGGTCCCGGCCGGGGCCTCGTAGTTCGAGCTCTCGTGGTAGGAGCCGCCGATCTCGCCGTCGAAGCGGTCGGCGCGCCAGGCCAGGCTCGCGGCGGCCTGGGCCGCGTCGCCGGCCTCGCCGTAACGGCCGTCGGCGGAGCCGGTGAGGCGCCGGCCGGCGCCGAACGCGGCGCGCTTCGGGATCAGGTTCAGCACGCCGCCGATCGCGTCGCTGCCGTAGAGCACCGAGGCGGGGCCGCGCACGACCTCGACCGTCTCGACGCCGTCGAGGTCGATCAGGCCGGTGATCTCGCCGAAGTCGGTCTGGCGGCGGGCGTTGTTCAGGCGCAGGCCGTCCTCGAGGAAGAGCACGCGCAGGCCGCGCTGGCCGCGGATCACCGGCCGCGCCTGGTTGGGGCCGACGCCGTTGACGTCCACGCCGGGCTCGTAGCGCAGCAGCGAGGCCGCGTTGTCCACCGCGAGCCGCTCGATGGTCGCGGCCGGGATCACGGTCACCGGGGTCGCGACCTCGAAGGTGTCGCGCTTCGAGCCGGTGGCGGTGACCGTGGTGGCCTCGAAGAACGAGGCCTCCGGCTCCTCGGGTGCGGGTTGCGGTGCGCTGGGCGGCGCGGCGGTGGGCGGCGCCTGAGCTTCGGCCGGCGCCGGGAAACGCGGACGGATCGACATCTCGAACCCTCCCCCTGCGCGCCCACGATTCGGGGGGCGGGCGCGCCGGCCGGGACGGTATCACGCCCTTCCGGCCGGCCCGGCGCCGGGGTGGATAGACTCCGCGCCGCATGCTCCACGTCACCAACGGGGACGCGGCCGCGGAGGCGATCCGCTCGACCGGCATCGACGGCGAGGTGCTGGTCTGGCGCGACGTCCTGCACGAGGGCCCGGTGCCGGCCGGCGCGAACGCGCTCGAGCTGCGCGAGATCCGCGCCGGCTTCCTCGCCCGCTGCGGCTGGGCGGAGCGCGCGCAGGCGCTCTCCGCCCTCGCCGCGCGCGACGAGCGGCTGGGCACGGCGCTGCGTGCGGGCGAGGAGCTCGTGCTCTGGTTCGAAGACGACCTGTTCGACCAGCTCCAGCTCGTGCAGGTGCTCGACCGCGTCGCCGCCGGACCCGGCCGCTCGCGGGTGACCGCGGTCGCCACGGAGAGCTACTTCGGCCTCCTGGCGGCGCCCGAGCTGGCGGCGGCGTTCGCCCGCGCGCGCGAGCTCGGCGCGGCCGAGATCGAGGTCGGGCGCGCCGCCTGGGCGGCCTTCCGCGGCGAGGATCCGCGCGCGCTCGAGGCGCTGCTCGGCGCCGGCACCGAAGGGTTGCCCGCGCTCGAGGCGTCGTTGCGGCGCCTGCTCGAGCAGTTCCCCGGCGTCACCGACGGGCTCTCGCGCTCGGAGCGCCAGGCGGTGGCGGCGCTCGCCGCCGGTCCCCTGCCGTTCGAGGAGCTGTTCGATCGCGCGCAGCGCCCGGAGGAGCGGCGCTTCCTGGGCGACGCGGTCTTCCGGCTCTACCTCGAGGGCCTCGCGCAGCCGCCGGCGCCGCTGGTGGCGGCGAGCGAGGACGGCGAGGTCTGGCGCCTGACCGACCTGGGCCGCCGCGTCCTGCGCGGCGAGGCCGACCGGCTCGCCTACGGTCGGCTGGACCGCTGGCTGGGCGGGGTGCGGCTGCTGGCGCCGAGCCGGGTCTGGCGCTGGGACGCCGCGGCCGCGCGCCTCGTCCCTCCCGTGCGCGGCTGAGCGCGCGGCGCGCGCCGGCTCAGGCCTGCGGCGTGACGTTCTTCTCGGCTGGCTTGGGCGCCTCGGGCGGCGCCACCTTCTCGCGCCAGAGCCCGAACGCGACGGTGCCCAGGGCGAGCAGGATCTCGTCCACGAACGGGATCAGGTCGGGCACCAGGAAGTCGACCAGGAAGAGCACGAGGAAGATCGAGAACGCCTGCGGGAACTTCATCCGCGACGCGACTCTACCGCTGACAGGGCCTGACCGCCGTTCGTGGTAGGAATGGGCCAGCTTCGAGTCTCCCGAGGAGCTCTCCGGATGCGCCCCGCGTCCCTTCCCCTGCTGGTCCTGCTCGCCCCGCCCGTCCTGCCCGCCGCCGCCCGCGCCGCCGCCGACGGGTTGCCCTCGCCACGCGCCGCGCCGGTGGTTTCAGCGGACGCGGCGCAGAACCGCGGGCTGACCCTTGCCGGACTGAGCTGCGGCGCGCCGCTTTCGTTTCTGCCAAGCGCCGATTGAGGCTCGGCACACCTTCCGAATGGACTCAGAGCGCGTTCCGGTGGCCTGGTATGACGACCCCGCCGAGGCGGAGTTGGCTCGGCTCCGGCTCGAGGCGGAGGGCCTCCCCGCGTGGGTCGAGAACAGCGGCGTTCTGGGCATTGGCTGGTGTCACCCAGGCCAACCCGGTGGCCTCG
>JAFNAE010000210.1 GCA_017860005.1 Acidobacteriota bacterium
CTCGTCACGGACCGGCGCCGTCCGTCCCGGCTCGTGGTCTGGTCGCTCGAGGCGACGGGAGCGGAGACGGGCGAGAGTGCCGCGCCGTCCGATGCGCAGGATCCTCCGGCGGCGCCCGCGCCCCCGCGACGCCGTCGCGAGGAGGCCGCGCTCGAAGAGCGGCCCGGCACGCACCTCGAGGGAGCGCGCTTCCTGCCCGGCGGCGACGCGCTGCTGGTCGGGCTGCTGGCGCCCGACCGGCGCGGCTTCCTGCGCGCCGATCTCGCGCGCTGGGAGCCCGCCTCCGCGCGCCTCGTGCGGCTGACGCGCGACGCCGACGTGCGTGACGCCGACCCCGACCCGGCGGGCCGCGTCGCCTACGGGGTCCGCTGGCGCCACGGGCGATCCGCGCTGGTCGCCGTGTCGCTCGCCTCGGGCGCCGTCTCGGAGCTCGCCGCGTCCGACCTCGAGGTCGTCCACGACGCTCCGCGTGTCGCTCCCGACGGCGGCGCGCTCGCCTGGCTCGAGCATCGTTCCGGCCGCTGGCGCGCGCGCGTGGCGCGCCTCGGCTCCGACGGCACGCTCGGGCCCGCGCGCGAGCTCGAGGCCGCGTCCGGCGGCGAACCGGTCCAGCTCGCCTGGCGCGGCGACGGCTCGCTGCTCTACGCCGCGGTGGCGCGCGGCAGCGAGCTCGAGATCGAAGCGCTCGCGGTCGCCCCCGGCGCCCGCGCCCACCAGGTGACACGCAGCGCCGGCGCCGCGCTCGCTCCGGCCCCGACTCCCGACGGCACCCGGCTCTTCCATCTCGCGCTCGACGCCGACGGCCTCGAGATCCGGCGCCTGGCGCTCGACGCCGCCACGCTCCAGCTCGACGAGCCCCCGCCGGCGCCGACCCCACCCGCCTCGCGGCTCCCGGATCCGCAGCCCGGCGGAGCCTCCGCCCCAGCGCGCCGCTACGGCCTGGGGCGCGCGGAGTGGACGCCGCTGCTGGGGGGCTGGGCGGGCAGCGAGCCGGGACCGCTCGAGGCCGGCGCGCGCGCCGGCGACCTGCTCGGGCGCTGGGAGCTGCTGGCGCTGGGCGCCGCGGGCGGCGAAACGACGACGCGCGGCGCCGCCCTGCGCCTGACCGCCCGCCCCGGGCCCGCCACGCTCTCTCTCCATCTCGCGCGCTTCGAGGACGCGACCGGCCGTCACCTCGCCTTCGAGCTCGCCGCGCGGCGGGGCCTCGCGCTCGACGCCACGCGGCTCGAGCTCGAGGCCGGCGCCGGGCTCGATTCCGTCCCCGACGAGAGCGGCGGCGACGCGCGGCGCGGCGTCGTCTTCGCCCGCGGCGGCCTCGCGCACGCGCTGCGGCGCGGACCGTTGCGCCTCTCGACGCGTCTGGGCGTCGACGCGGCGTCCGGCTTCGACGAGGCCGACTTCCGCCACCTGGGCGGCGCGCTCGGGCTCGAGGCGGCCGCCGGCGGCGTCTCCGCCGCGCTCGGGTGGGAGCGGCACGACGCGCGCGCCGGGGGTGACCAGCCGTTGCGCCTGGGCGGCTTCGCGTCCTCGATCGCACCCCCCTCGGCGCGCGCCGGCCGCGTCGCGCACGCCGCGTTCGCCGAGTCCGAGCTCGTCGGCGAGCGTCTCGAATCCGGGCGCCTGTGGCTCGGGCTCGATCGCCTGCCGCTCGGCCTCGTGGCCGAGCGCCATCGCGTCGACCGCGGCGACTGGCTCCGTCTGACCGGCCTCGAGCTGCGCTACCGCTTCGCGCCGCTGCCCCTGCTCGGGCTGCCCGCCCTCGAGCTCGCCGCGGGCGTCGGCCACGCCGATGGCGGCGGTGCGCGCACGGCGACGCGCTGGTGGCTCGGCCTGGTCTTCCCGCCGCGCCCCGGGGCGAGCGCCCCCGCGGGTACGCTGCACGCCGCGGTATCCGCGGCACCGGAGCCGGCGCTAGACTCTCGACCTTGAGCCCCGGCGCCCCGCCTCCCACCGGCCCGCTGCGCGAGCTGCCGACTCCCTTCGGCGGCGACGACGCGCCGATCGAGCGGCTCACCATCGACGACCTGGACTCCTCCTACGAGTGGCTGCGCACGCTCACCGCCTCGAGCTCGCTCGGCGTGTTCGTGCACGACTTCGAGCGCGTGCTGTGGGTCAACCGGGCGGTCGAGTGGCTGACCGGGTTCACGCGCGAGGAGCTGCTGGCGCTCTCGCCGCTCGACCTCGTCGACCCCGCCGCGCGCGCCGATCTCGCGGCGCGCGCCGAGGACCGGCGCCGGCGCGGCGACACCACCCCGCGCCGCTACGAGACCCGGCTCGCGTGCAAGGACGGCCGCGAGTGCTGGATCGAGGTCTCGCTCTCGACCATCCTCTACCGCGGGCGGCTGGCGGGGCTGGGCACGATCCTCGACGTCACCGAGCGCAAGCGGACCGAGCACGCCCTGCGCGCCAGCGAGGAGCGCCTGCTGCTCGCGCAGCAGGCGGGCGACATCATCGTCTGGGACTGGGACGTGGTCGCCGACCGCCTGACCTATTCGGCCCACGCGCGCGAGCTGCTCCACCTCGGCCCCGGCGACAGCGTCACGAGCCGCGAGTTGTTCGCGCTCGTCCATCCCCAGGACCTGCCCCGCCTGCAGGCCGCGCTCTCGGCCACGCTCGAGGAGGACCGCGACTACTTCGTCGAGCACCGGCTGGTGTTGCCCAACGGGCAGACGCGCTGGCTCGCCGAGCGTGGCCGCGCCGTCCGCGACAGCGGCGGCCGGGCGGTGCGGCTGATCGGCGTCTCGATCGACATCACCCACCGCAAGCTCGCCGAGGAGGCTCTGTTCCAGGAGAAGGAACGGGCGCAGGTCACGCTCTCCTCGATCGGCGACGGCGTGGTGCGCACCGACGCGCGCGGCATGATCGACTTCATGAACCCCGCCGCCGAACGGCTCACCGGCTGGTCGATCAACGAGGCCTACGGGCGCCACCTGCGCGACGTGTTCCAGGTCGTCGACCCCGAGACCCACACCGCCCTGCTCGATCCGGTGACACGCTGCCTCGCCGAGGGCCGCTTCGTCGAGTTCCCCGGCGAGCGTCTGCTCCTGCCGCGCGCGGGGCACCCCGTCGCGGTGCGCGACTCGGCCTCGCCGATCGTCAACCGGCAGGGCCGGACCGTGGGCGCGGTGCTCGCCTTCAAGGACATCACCGACCTCCGCCACATGGAGCGCGAGCGCAGCTTCCTCAGCACGCACGACCCGCTCACCGGCCTGCTCAACCGTGCCTCGTTCGAGGAGCGGGTCGAGCGGGCCGTGCTCGACATCCGCGCCGAGCACCTGCCCCAGTCGCTGCTGCTCGTCGACATCGACCAGTTCCAGCTCATCAACGACTCGTGCGGCCACTTCGCCGGCGACCAGGTCCTCAAGTTCGCGGGCGACCTCGTCCAGCGCCACCTGCCCTCGGGCACGCCCCTGGCGCGCCTGGGTGGGGACGAGTTCGCGGCCCTGCTGCCCGGCGTCGCTCCCGCCCAGGCGCTCGAATCGGCGCAGGAGGTGCGCCACGCCCTCGAGGAGACGCGCTTCGTGTGGGAGGGGCGCAGCTTCGAGATCACCGCTTCGGTCGGCGTCGCCGGCATCCATGAGACGACCCCCGACGGAGCGACCGCGCTCGCCGCGGCCGACGCGGCCCGCTTCGCGGCCCGGCAACGGGGCGGCAACCGCGTCCACGAGTACCGGCCCGGCGACGACGCCATCGCGCAGCGCCTGGGCGAGCTGCAGTGGATCCAGGAGATCCAGCGCGCCTTCGACAGCCAGCGCTTCCGGCTCTTCGCGCAACGGATCGTTCCGCTCTCCGACCGCGCCGAAGGCGAGCCGATGGCCGAGGTCTTCCTGCGCATGCTCTCGGAGAAGGGCGAACCGGTGCCGACCGCGGCCTTCATCGCCGCCGCCGAGCGCTACCGCACGATCGTCACCATCGACCGCTGGGTCGTGCACCAGAGCCTCACCGAGCTGGGCTCGGGCAGCCACCTCGTGCAGCCGACGTTCTCGGTCAATCTCTCGGGCCAGTCGCTCGGCGACGAGACCTTCCTCGAGCACGTGCTCGCAGAGCTCGACGGCTCCGGCATCGATCCGCGCCGCCTCTGCTTCGAGATCACCGAGACGGCGGCGATCGCCAACCTCGCCTCGGCCCTGCGCTTCATCTCGTCGCTGCGCGCGCTCGGCTGCCGGTTCGTGCTCGACGATTTCGGCAGCGGTTTCTCGTCCTTCTCGTACCTGAAGAACCTGCCCGTCGACTTCCTCAAGATCGACGCCAGCTTCGCGCACCAGCTCGCCGCCGATCCGATCCAGCGCGCCCTGGTCGAGGCGATCCAGCAGATCGGGAGGGTGCTCGGCATGAAGACCATCGCCGAGGGGATCGAGGACGAGGACACGCTCGAGGTCGTGCGCGGCCTGGGCATCGACTACGGCCAGGGCTTCGCCCTGCACCGCCCGGCGCCGATCGGCGAGCTGTCCTGACCGGCCCCCCTCAACCCAGCAACAGGCGCTCCAGCACCGCGCCGCCCTCTTCCTTGGAGCTGTCGATGCCGCGTTCGCGGCCGCGGCGCTCGAGCAGCCGCAGGTCCGCCCGGCGGATCGTCTCCTCGAGCGCCTCGGCGCCCTCGCGCGAGCTCCAGCCGACGCTCAGGGAGACCGGCAGGCCGGCCTCCTCGGCGGACAGACGGAGGCGCTCGGCGAGCGCCTCCGCGCTGGCCGAGGACTGGCCGGTCAGGAGCACCGCGAACTCGTCGCCCCCGAGCCGCACCACGAAGTCCTCCACCACCGCCCAGGGCTCGCTGCGCTGCTCGAGGCGGGGCGCCAGCTCGAGGAGGAAGTGACGGTTGTTGCAGCCGGTCAGGGCGTCGCGCCCGGCGAGCTCGCGCAGCCGGCGCTCCAGGTGCTTGCGCGGCGTGATGTCGACCAGGATGCCGTGGAACAGCGTCTCGCCGGTGGCGGGATCGAGCACCCGGTAGCAGGAATCGAGCAGAGTCCGGACCTCGCCGTCGGGCCGCCGGATCTCGATCTCGAACTCGCGCACCGCGCCGTGCGCCGCGAGCAGCTCGAGCTCCCGTTCGCGGTCCTCGAGGCGCGCGAACAGACCCCGGCTGCCGAGCGCGCGCAGCTCCTCGAGCGAGGCGACGCCCGCGATCTCGAGCAGCGCCGGGTTGGCGTCGAGCACCTCCCCGGCGGCATTGGAGATGTAGATGCCCTCGTTGAGCTTCTCGACGAAGGCGAGCAGCGTGGCCGGGTCGCGCAGGCTGCGCAACGGTCCGGCGCCGGCGTCGGGCGGGTCCACGGCCCGATTCTAAGGCTTGAGCACGACTCCGCGCCCGCGCCGGCCGTCGATCTTGATCCTGACGGCCCCCTCCAGGCGGAGGTGGCGCACGTGGGCCCGCGCCGAGCTCGCCGGCTGGCGATCGAGCCAGTCCCAGTCGATCACGCCCACCCCCTCCGAGGGATTGACCGTGAAGTAGCCGACGTTGAACGAGGTCAGGTTGTGGAAGAAGTGGCTGCCCTGCGAAGGCGTGACCGCCACGTCGCGCAGGCCCGTCTCGACGATCACCGCCGCGCCGCAGACCTGGTCCCAGGTCACCGGGATGCCCAGCCAGGGGTCGCGCGATCCCCAGCGGCCGACGCCGATGAGCACGTAGGGCGCGCCTTCGGCGAGCAGCGTGGCGTTGAGCCGCCCGATCTCGGCCGCCGCCTCCGCGCTGTGCGCGCGCTCGAAGCGCTGGAAGTCCACCACCACGAGGTCGCGCACTCCGGTGATCACCCCGTTGCCGAGCACCTGCCGGCTCTCGCACAGCGCCGACGCCGGATCGAAGTCGCCCAGTTCGATCGCCTCGGACTCGCGCCGCAGCGCGAGCGGGCGCAGCTGCAGGAAACCGAACTCGCCCCGCTCCCCGTCCCGGCCGGGGAGTCGGACCGCGAACTCGATCTCGACCGGGGCGCCGACCGCGCGGCTCCCCTCGTCGGCGAGCGCCGCCAGGACCTCGGCGAGCGGGAAGGTGGCGTGCTTCAGGAGCGGCGCGAGCGTGACCACGCGCACGCCGCGCCGCGCCAGCCCCTCGGAAAGGGTGTCGTCCTCCGGCGACCAGGTCGAAGCCACGCGCGCCAGGGTGCCGTCCTCCTCCGCGACCTCGAGCCCGTACCAGGCCTCCGACATGCTGCCGTCGTGCCCCGCGGCGCCGAGCGGCAGCGCCCAGAAGCCGCGCTGGGTCGACTCGAGCAGCGCGCGCGCCGAGGCGTCGAGCGGGCTGCGCCACGGGTGGCGCGGGCAGAAGCGCCGGCACGCGCCGCCCTCGGCCACGAGCCGGCCGAGGCCCAGCGCCACCGCCGCCACGCCGTCGCCCGCCTCGGTGCCCGGTTCCGGGTAGAAGTTGTGCGAGCGCACCACGCCCGCGAGGTCCGGGTAGAAGCGCTGGCCGTGCCGGGAGCCCACCACGCGCTGGAGCAGGACCGCCATCCTCTCCTCCTCGAGCCGGTAGGAGGTGGCGCGCAGGTAGCTCTTCGTCGCGGCGCGGAACACGGACGCGTAGACGCGCTTGATCCCGATCAGCGCCTCGCCCAGCCGCGCCCCGGCGCTGTCGCCGTCGTTGGCCAGCATGCGCGTGTCGTAGACCCCGGTGAACGGCTGGTGGTGGGAGTCCTCGAGCAACGACGAGGAGCGCACCGCGAGCGGCTCGCGGACGCGCTCGAACAGGGCCGCGAGCTCGCGCTCCGGCTGCTCGGGGAAACGCGCCTCGACGAACCGGCGCTCGATCTCCGCGTCGTCCTCGCACTCGATGGCGAAGGAGCGCAGGTCGTTGTCGTCGAGGAAACGGTCGAATACGTCGGTGGCCAGCGCCACCGTCGGTGGCACCGCGATCTCGACTCCCGGGAAGCGCCCGCGCAGGCCGACTTCCGTGAGCAGCCGACGGACGAATGCCAGGCCGCGCGCCTTGCCGCCGATCGAGCCCCCGCCGATGCGATGGAAGTCGCCCGTGAGCTCGAAGCTCTCGCGGTCGAAGTCCGCGACCACCGCCTGGCCCTGCCCGCGGCGGTAGCCGGCGATGGCTTCGATCAGGCCCCGGCGCAGCGCGGCGACGTCGGGATAGTCCTCCGGGCGGCGGGGCCGCAGCTCGTGGGCGAGCGCGAACTCGGTGCGCGCCTTGAGCCAGCGCGAGAAGTGGTTCCGGGAGGCATGCTCGACGAGCGCCGCGTCCGGCACCTGCGCCAGGACGGTCTCGAGCGAGCGCAGGTCGGTGGCGCGCGCCACCTCCGTGCCGTCGGCGCTCCGGAAGACGAAGTCCCCGAAGGCGAAGTCCTCGAGCATGACGCGCCGGAGCTGCTGGAGCACGACCGCCGAGCCCTTGAGCAGGAACGCCGCGCCCACGCTCTCGGCGAGCGCCGCGTTGCGGGCGTGGGAGGAGTGCAGGATGATCGGAATGTCCGGATGGGCCGCGCGCACGCGGCGCGCGAAGCGGGCGCCCGCGTCGGCGCGCTTGTGGCCACCCTCCGGGAACTCGACGTCCGAGATGATGCCGAGCACGTCCTCGTGGAACTCGGCGAACGCCTGCTCGGCCTCCTCGTAGCTGGTGGCGAGCAGGATCTTCGGGCGCGCCCTCATGCGCAGGATCTTCTGCGACAGGTTGACGCCCTCCGCGATCAGCCGGCGCGAATGGTGGAACAGCTCCGAGTAGATGACCGGCAGGAACGAGGAGTAGTTGCGGACGCTGTCCTCGACCAGGAGGATGACCTGTACGCCCACGGTGCCGACGTCGTGACGGGCGTTGCGGCGGTCCTCGACCAGCTTGAGGATCGCGACCAGGATGCGCGCGTCGCCCAGCCAGACGAAGGTCCGCTCCAGGGCGGAGAGGTCGAAGCGCGCCGCCAGGTCCTTGATCTCGCCGCTGTCCCAGGCGAGCAGCACCACCGGCGCCTCGATCCCCTCGGCGCGCGCGCGCAGCGCCAGCTCGGCGCCGTTCATGTCGGCCAGCCGGGGCGTGGTGATGATCAGGTTGAACCGCCGCTGCTCGCGCGCGAGGGCGAGCGCCTCGGCGCCGGTCGCCACCGAGGTGAGGCCCGGCGCATAGTGCAGGTCCAGGTTGCGGAACTCGCCGAGCAGGCGCTCGCCGAGCTCTCCCGCCTCCTCGAGCACGAAGGCGTCGTAGGCGCTGGCGACGAGCAGGATCTCGGTGACGCGGTGCCGCATCAGGTCCTGGAAGTTCTGGAACCTGCGGCGGACCGGGGCCGGCGCGGCCATGGGGGGACAGGATACGGCAGAACCGGGCGCGCGCGGGGCGGCTCCGCGCGGAGCCG
>JAFNAE010000211.1 GCA_017860005.1 Acidobacteriota bacterium
CGGGTCGCCGTTCTCGCCGTCGGCGATCGCCGCCAGGTCGGCCATGGCGCCCTGGAACCAGGCGTCGAACTCGTCGAAGGTCAGCAGCCCCTGGTTCGCAGCCTGCTCGGGGATGTCGAAGTCGAACTCGCACCAGGTGAAGGCGCCGGGAACGTAGACGAAACGGAGCCGCGGCTCCGCGCGCAGCCCGCGCTCGATCAGCACCTCGCGCAGCAGCGCCTTCGCCTTGTCCCACAGGCAGGCGTTCCAGAGCGGCAGGTGCGGGTCCCCCTCGTAGCCGGTGCCGACGGTCGACACGCCGCACGCGTCCCGCGCCCAGGCTGGCGCCCAGTGGGTGCCCGAGATCCAGAGCCGGAGCCAGATCGGATCGCCGCCCGCGAGCTGCGTGTCCCAGGAGGCGAACGGCATGCCGTAGACCGAGTCGGTGGCCGTGGTCGAGAAGGTGCTCTCGGTCGGCTTGAGCTGGCGCCAGGTCAGGTCCACCACGCGGCGATGGACGAAGCGCGCGGCGTCGGCCTCCTCCGAGAAGAAGCCCGAGTCGGGCGCGGGCGCGACCCAGGCCGGCAGCGTCCAGTCGTCGCCGGGCGCGACGCCGATCAGCTCTCCCGCCGCGCCCACCGGCACCACCCCGAACCACGCCAGCGCCGAAGCGGCGAGACCCGACGCCACGGCGCGGCGAGCCCGAGCCGTTCCTGCCGCCGGAGGCGAGAGGCTTCCATCGAAGGGCGGTCGTCGCCTCCAGAGCAGCCCGCGGCGAGCGCGCGGCACGCGCACGGCCTCTGCCTTCCGCTCCACGCCTTCGAGACTACGCCCGGCCGGCCGCATCCCTTCTATGGAGCCTTTCGCAGCAACTCGCGCAGATGGCGCGCCCGGCGAGAGTCGGGCTGGGCCGCCAGCTTGCGCTCGACTTCGTCGAGCGCGGCGGCGCGGAAGGCGGGGTCGGCGGCCGCGCGCGCGAGCGTCCAGCCGGTGTCCTCGGGGTGGACGAAGCGGTAGGGCGGCTCGCGCCAGGCCGGGTCGCCGGGGCGCAGGTACAGCATCGTCTCGTCGTCCCAGTCGGCGAGCTGCCAGAGCTCCGGCGGGAAGAGCAGGGCGTTGGCGGTGCGTGCGTCGACCTGGCGGTAGCCGCCCTCACCGTCGGGCTCCACGACCGGCCGCCGGCGCTCGTCGTAGCGCACGAGGGCGCCCACCGCGCCCCGGCCTGCGAGGAGGGCGTCCCACTCGCCCGCGCCGCGGCGGGCCGCCGCGGTGGCGTGGAGCAGTCCGGGGTCGAGCTCCATGCGGCCGTCGATCCAGACCTGGCGCGGCGGGTGCAGCCGCCAGAGCAGGTAGCCGCCGTGGGCGAGCTCGTTGTAGAGAGGACCCACCTGCGGGCGCGCCGCGAGCCGCTCGGCGGCGGCCACCGGGAAGCGGCCGGAAGCGAGCCCGAACCCCCAGGCGAGGCCACCGTGGCGGGGGCGCAGGGGCCCGGACGCCGGCGGCAGCGCGCACCAGAGCGCGAGAACGGCGGCGAGCGCGACCGCCGTCCCGGCCAGCGCGCGCGCCGCGCGCGGCGCGAGCGCGCGGGTCTCGGGCAGCGCCGCCAGCGCGCGCGCCGCGAACGGCGCCGCCGCGGCGTAGAAGAGCGCCTGGTGGCGCACCGCCGAGAGCGCGAGCGCGCCGAGCGCGAGCGTCGGCAATCCCCATTCCGGCGCCGGCCAGCGCCCGCAGCGCCGTCGCGCCAGGACCGCGAGCACCGTCACCATCGCGATGCCGGCGAACAGGTACGGCTGCGGCGCTGCGAACGACGACAGCCACTCGGGGTTGGCGGCCGGCAGGTCGGCGAGCGCCCGCGCGATGCCCAGCGGCACCTCGAACAGCCGCCAGCCGTACGGATTGACGAGCAGCGCGCCGGCGAGCAGCGCCGGCAGGCCGAAGACGACGCCCCAGGCGGCGCGGCTGCGCCGCGCGGGGGCCGGCAGCGCCAGCGTCGCGCCGAGCAGCGACAGGAAGGCCAGCCCCGGCGCCAGCATCGCCTCGCCGTGGATCTGCACCCAGACCACGACGAGTCCGGCGAGCGCCCACGGCAACTTCCCGAGCGCCTGAAGGCCCTGCTGCCTTCCTTCGCGAGCCGAGAGGAGCCGCTCGAGGAGCGACAGGAGGACGACGATGCCGAACAGGGTGACGATCTCCGGCCGCACCAGGAAGCGCGGGCGTACGCCGAGCGTGGCGCCGAGCGCCACCAGCCCGGCGAGGCCCGGGGCGAGGCCGGCGCGGCGGCCGGAGGCGAACAGCAGCAGGGCGAACAGCGCCAGGGCGCAGGCGCGCAGCAGGATCAGGGCGTCGAGGCCGCCCGCGGCCTCGACGCCGCGCGCGGCGACCTGGAAGAGCCACTCGTGGTCGACCCAGGGCGCCGCGTCCGCAGTGAAGCGGAAGGGGTCGGCGCGCGGCAGCGCGCCGTGCTCGAGGATCCAGCGCCCCGACGCGAGGTGCCAGAACAGGTCGGACTCGAAGACCGGGAAGACGCCGGCCACGAAGCCGCAGCCGGCCACCGCCGCCGCGACGACCGGCGCGCGCCTCATTCGTGCTTGAGCGCGCGCGCGACGTGGGGCAGGTCGAGCAGGAAGACGCCCTGGGCGGCGTGCTTCTCGGGCTCGAACTCGATCTCGCGCACGACGCGCCGGAAGACCTCCTTGAGCGCGCGCGCGCCGAGGCGCGGCTGGCGGGCGGCGGCGCGCGCGATCTCGCGCACGGCGTTGGGCGAGATCGCGAGCTTGACGCCCCGGCTCTCGAAGTAGGCGCGCGACTGCTGGAAGCCCGAGTCGGGGATCTCGAGGAAGATCCTGGACAGGATGTCGACGTCGAGGTCGGCGAGCAGGACGACTGCGTCGAAGCGGGCCAGGAACTGCGGCGTCATGCCGTACTCGAACAGGTCGTCGTTGCGCAGCCAGTCCGCGAGGTGGAAGATCAGGCGCTCGGCGACCTTGCCGTCCTCGACCACGGTCACCGGCTGGAGCGCGCCCTTGTCCTCGCCGATCGTGACCCGGTCGAAGACCGCGTCGTAGAGGCCTTCGAAGGCGCCGCCGCAGACGAAGAGCAGGCCCGAGGCGTCGATCGCCGCCGTGCCGCCGCCCAGCCAGGCCGGCAGGTCGACCGGGACGACCTCGTTCTCCATCAGCGTGAGCAGCGCCTCTTGGGCGCGGATGCCGCGCACGTTGGGCGAGCCGCCGACGTGGGAGCGGATCTTGTCCACCTCGTCGACGAACACCAGCCCGCCGCCGGCGCGCGCCAGCAGCTGCTCGCGCTCGGCGCCGGCGCCGAGCTGCTCGCGGGCGCGCTCGAGCAGGCGGCGGAACACGGCGGCGCCCGGCCGGCCGGCCTCGGCCTCCTCGCCCAGCACGTTGGCGTGCAGGCGCACCACCGCGGAGCGCCCGGCGAGCGAAGGCGTGGCGGCCAGGTACTCCTCGACCGCGCGCATGAGGGTGGTCTTGCCGGTGCCCGACGAGCCGATCATCAGGATGTGGCCGACGCGCAGGCCGGCCACCTTCTTGGCGAGCGCGACCGCCATCTCGCGCACCGCCTCGTCCTGGCCGAGCACGCGCGCGCCCAGCGCGGAGGCGATCTCCGTCGGCGGAGGTGTGGGAGGCATGGCCGGATGCTACCAGCGCCGCGGGGCGCCGCTGCCGGCGCCGGATGGGGCCGGGGCGGCCTCCTCCCTGGTGCGCGGCGCTCGCGCCGGGTTAGATTCCCGCCATGCCCCGCCCCGCCCGCGCCCTCGGCCTCGCCCTCGCCGCCGCCCTGCTGGCCGCCGCCACCCCCGGCGGCGCCGCGCCGCAGCCGGCCGCCGACCCGCTCGCCGCCGCCCAGGCGGCGCTCGACGCCGGCCGCCCCGACCAGGCGCTCGAGCTGGTGGCGCCGGTGCTCAAGCGCGACCCGAAGAACGCGCGCGCCTTGCTGCTGCGCTCGACCGCGGCCTGCCTCGACGGCGACCTCGAGCGCTGCCGCAAGGACCTCGACGCCGCGCTCGAGCGCGACCCGACGCTGCGGCAGGGCTGGCTCAACCGCTCGGCGCTCGCCATCTCGGACCAGCGCTACGACGACGCGCTGGCCGCGCTCGCGCGCGCCGAGGAGCTCGACCCGGCCAATCCCGACAACGGGCTCAACCAGGGCGCGGTGCTGCTGCTCGCCGGGCGCCTCGAGCCCGCCACGGCGCAGTTCCGGCGCCACCTGTCGGCCGCCCCGGACAGCGCCGAGGCCTGGTACCTGGTGGCCACGAACTACGCCTTCTCCGGCTACGCGGCGCTCGCGGTGGAGCACCTGGCGCGCTCCGTCCAGCTCGACGAGCGCCGGCGCGCGCTGGCGCGCACCGACGCCAACTTCGCCGCGCTGGCCGGCAATCGCGCCTTCCAGCAGCTGATGGCGAGCGACTCGTTCGTGCCCGCCGCCGGCTCCTCGCTGGCGAGCCGCGCCTACAACACGCGCTACGCGGGCGCCGACTCGCCGGTGCTGACCGCGGTGCTCAACACGGTGCAGCTGGGCGGCGGCGCGCTCGACCGGCTGATCGAGGTCACCGACGGCTGGGCGATCGTGCGCTCGGACTTCCGCATCAAGCTGCTGTCGCGGCCCGACGGCAGCACGCTGGTCGAGCTCTCCGCTCCGCCGGGGAAGTTCGCCGCGGCCCAGTGGCAGTCGCGCACCGAGACCTTCTTCGCCTCCCTCGAGCGCGAGATCCTGCGCCTCGAGCTCGCCAGGGGCCGCGAGCCGAAGACGCCGTAGGGCCGCGCCTCGCTGGGGGAATCCATGACTTGCTTCGCTCGAATCTCACCCGCACTCCGTGCTTCGTACCGCATTCTCGTCCTCGCCGTACCTTGCCTCGTCGGTGCGGCTGCCGAGGCGGCCGGCACGGGCGATCCTCCGACCGGGTTCCACCGGGAATGGGTCTGGTCAGTGCCGGGCATCCGACCGGGCGAAGGCGGCCTGGAGATCGTGGACGTGAACGGAGACGGTCAGCTGGAGATCCTGTTCACGGCCGACAGCGCCGAGTCTTACTACGACCACAGGGGGCGATGGCAGCAATGGCGCCTCCAGGGATCCTTCCAGCAAACCTGGAGCTCGCTCGCCTACCCTGACGAGCTCCGATTGCTGCGAATTGGGCTCCCTGGTCCCGATCCCGAGATCGTAATCGCCAGGTCCGACCGGCTCGACGTCCACGCAGGAGCGGGGAAGGAACTCCTCCGCAGCATCTCGACCACGGCGGTCGGTGCGACTGCTCTCGAGATCGCCGACATCGACGCACAGGCAGGTCTCGAGGCGGTCCTCTGCGACACGAATGCGCTCTACGTCTACGACTATTCGACTGGGGCAGAGATCGCCATCAAGTACGGCTTCGGTTGCTCCGACCTCGCCATCGGCCAGACCGACGCCGATCTCGCGCTCGAGATCGCCCTCGCCG
>JAFNAE010000212.1 GCA_017860005.1 Acidobacteriota bacterium
TCGCCGCCACGTAGTCCTCGACGATGGCGAGGAAGCGCGCGGCGAGCTCCTCGTGGGTGCCCGCCAGGCTGGTGAAGCGGACGCCGTCCACGAACACCGGGCAGGTCGGCGCCTCGCCGGTGCCGGGCAGGCTGATGCCGACGTTGGCGGCCCTCGACTCGCCCGGGCCGTTGACCACGCATCCCATCACCGCGAGCTTGAGCTCCTCGACGCCCTCGTGGCGCAGCTTCCACTCGGGCATGCGCGCCTTGACGTGGGCCTCGACGCGCTCGGCGAGCTCCTGGAAGGTGGTCGAGGTGGTGCGCCCGCAGCCCGGGCAGGCCGTGACCTGCGGCTGGAAGGAGCGGATGCCGAGCGACTGCAGGATCTCGCAGGCCGCGTAGACCTCCTCGCGCCGGTCGCCGCCCGGACGGGGGGTGAGCGAGACGCGGATCGTGTCGCCGATCCCCTCGGCGAGCAGCACGCCCATCGCGGTCGAGGACCAGACCAGGCCCTTGATGCCCATGCCGGCCTCGGTCAGCCCGAGATGGAGCGGCTGGCGCGTGCGCCCGGCGAGCTCGCGGTAGACCGCGATCAGATGGCTCGGGCGCGACACCTTGCAGGAGACGACGACCTGCTGCTCGGTGAGCCCCGCCTGCAGCGCGAGGTCGGTGGACTGGAGGGCCGAGAGGACCATGCACTGCTCGAGGATCTGGTCGGAGTCGAGCCCCAGGCCGCGGTCGGTGTTCTCCTGCATCTTCGCCATCACCAGCTCGGGATCGAGCGACCCGGCGTTGACGCCGATGCGCACCGGGCGGCCCAGGTCGCGCGCCACCGCGCAGATGGTCGTGAACTGGTCGTCGTGACGCCGCCCGCGCCCGACGTTGCCCGGGTTGATGCGGAACTTGGCGAGAGCGCGCGCGCAGTCCGGGAACCGGGTGAGCAGCAGGTGACCGTTGTAGTGGAAGTCGCCGATCAGGGGCACGTCGCAGCCGGCGTCGTCGAGCCGGCGGCGGATCTCGGGCACCGCGGCCGCCGCCTCCGGGACGTTGACCGTGACGCGCACCAGCTCGGAGCCGGCGCGCGCCAGCTCGAGCGCCTGGCGCGCGGTCGCGGCCGCGTCGGCGGTGTCGGTGTTGGCCATCGACTGGACGACGACGGGAGCGCCGCCGCCGACCGTGACGCGGCCGATGCGGACGGGGAAGGTGGAATCGCGGTGGGCTGGGGCCATGCCGGCGGGCGCGGGCGGCGGGCGCCGCGCGCCGGCGAGGATACCATCGCCCCCGCCGCCTCTGTGCCAAGATCGAGCGCGAGAGCGAGAACAGTGAGCGCACCGAAGCCCGAGAGCGGCTCCGCCGGCGAGCGCGCCCCGACGCGGGAGCGCAGCGAGGAGGCGCTCGAGCTGCTCAACGCGGTGGCGCGCGTGGCGAGCGAGAGTCTCGACCTGCGCCCGATGCTGCTGCGTGTGACGCGCGTGCTGGTCGACTCGTTCGACTGGGACCACGCCGCGCTGGCGCGCCTCGACCGCGAGCGCGGCGTCTACGTGGTGGAGGCCGTGGCAGCGCGGGTGCCGACCGACCTCGCGGTGGGCTACTCGCGCAGCCTCGGTACCGGCGTGCTCGGGGAGGTCGCCCTGACCGGTCGCGCGGTCGTGCTCGACGACGTGTCGCGCCACCCCGACTACCAGTCGGTCGCCCCGGAGATCCGCTGCGAAGTCTGCCTGCCGATCGTGCACGCCGGCGAGGTGGTGGCGATCCTCGACGTCGAGGACCGGCGCGCGCGCGACTGCGCGGCCGAGCTGCCGCTGCTCGAGGCGGTGGCGCGCCAGATCGCGGGCGCGATCGCCAGCGCGCGCCTCCACGAGGAGCTCTCGCAGCGCGCGCAGCAGCTCGAGATGATGGCCGAGCTGTCGCGCTCGGCGCTCGAGGCCGAGGAGCTCGAGCCCGTGCTGCAACGGGTCGCCGAGCGGCTGCGCGAGCGCTTCGATTTCCTGCTCTCGAACTTCTACTTTCTCGACCCCCTCCGCCCGCGGCTCGAGCTCAAGGCGATCGCGACGCGCACGCCGCTCGCCGAGCCGCCGGCCCTCTCGGTGCCGGTCAGCCGCGGCATCGTCGGGCGCGCCGTGCACCTGCGGCGGGCCCAGCTGGTGCTCGACGTGCGCAGCGACCCCGACTACGTCGCCGAGATCCCGGAGACGGTGGCCGAGCTGGCGATCCCGATCCACTTCCGCGATCGCCTGCTCGGCGTCTTCAATTTCGAGCACGACCGGCCGCTCACCTTCTCGCAGGAGAACGTCTCGCTGCTCCAGGCGCTCTGCGACCAGCTCGCCGGGCTCGTGCACCTGGCGGCGGTGAACCGCCGGCTCCAGGACACCAGCGAGGAGCTGGAGCAGGCCAACCGGCGCCTGCAGGAGCTCAACCGCACGCTCGAGGAGCTCTCGATCGTGGACGCCCTGACCGGGGTCGCCAACCGGCGCCAGCTCGACCGCGCCCTCGATCTGGAGTGGCGGCGCGCCATCCGCGCGGGCAGCCCGCTCGCCTTCCTGCTCATCGACATCGACTTCTTCAAGCGCTTCAACGACGCCTACGGGCACCTGCGCGGCGACGCGGTGCTCGCCGAGGTGGCGCACCTCCTGGCGGCCTCGCTGACGCGCGCCGGCGACCAGGTCGCACGCTACGGCGGCGAGGAGTTCGGCGCCCTGCTGCCCAACACCACCCTGGAATCGGCGCGCGAGCTGGCCGAGCAGGCGCGGGTGCGGATCGAGGCGCGCGGCATCCCGCACGGGGGCTCGGACGCGGCGCGGGTGGTGACCGTCTCGATCGGCGTCGCGGCGGCGCTGCCGGACCCGTGGAAGCTGCCCACCTTCCTGATCGAGCGCGCCGACCGCGCGCTCTACCTCGCCAAGGCCGGCGGCCGCAACCGCGTGCGCGCCGCCGACTGAGGCCGGCTCCGTCACTCGGGGTGGGCAGGGCCGTCGCGGTGACCTCGAGAGCGGCGACACGCCCTGGTGGTCGGCGGCGGAACCGTGAGCGGCCGGCGTTGACCGGAGCGGCGCCGGGGTCATAGCGTTTCGGGGACTTCGACGGAGGTTCCCCCGCGATGACCCGACGAATCCCGGCGCCCGCGCTCCGACTCTGCTCCGCCCTGCTCCTGCTCGCCGCCGCCGCGCGCGCGCAGCCGGCGCCGGGCGCCGGGCGCTTCGATACGCTCAAGCTGCGCGAGCTCGGCCCCGCGGTGGGCGGGCGCGTCTCGCGCGTGGCCGGCGTCCCCGGCGATCCGCGCGTCTACTGGGCGGCGAGCGCCCAGGGCGGGGTCTGGAAGTCCGAAGACGGCGGCACGGTCTGGAAGTCCGTCTTCGACGACCAGCCGGTGGCCTCGATCGGCTCGATCGCGGTCGCGCCCTCCGACCCCAACGTGGTCTGGGTCGGGTCGGGCGAGGCCAACATCCGCGGCAACGTGATCGCCGGGCGCGGCATCTTCCGCTCGACCGACGCCGGTAAGACCTGGAAGCAGGTCTGGCGCGAGGTCGGCCAGATCGGGACGATCACGGCCCACCCCCGCGACCCGGAGGTCGCCTTCGCGGCGGTGCTCGGCCATGCCTTCGGCCCCAATCCGGAGCGCGGCGTCTACCGCACGCTCGACGGCGGCGAGAGCTGGGAGCGCGTCCTCTTCCGCGACGAGGAGACCGGCGCCTCCGACGTGGCGATCGACCCGGGCAACCCGCGCATCGTCTACGCCGGGCTCTGGCAGGCGCGCCGGCGCCCGTGGGAGATGACCAGCGGCGGACCGGGCTCCGGGCTCTGGCGCTCGGGCGACGGCGGCACCACCTGGCGCCAGCTCGAGGGGCACGGCCTGCCCGCCGCGCCCTGGGGCAAGGTCGGCGTCGCGGTCGCGCCCTCCGACGGCCGGCGCGTCTACGCGCTGATCGAGGCCGGAGAAGGGGGCCTCTTCCGCTCCGACGACGGCGGCGAGAAGTGGACGCGGGTCAACGGCCATCGCACCCTGCGCCAGCGCGCCTGGTACTACTCGACGCTGACCGTCGACCCGTCCGACCCGGACGTCGTCTGGTTCCCCCAGGTCCGCCTGCTGCGCAGCCGCGACGGCGGCCGCACCGTCCAGTCGGTGCCGGAGAGCGAGCGCTGGGACCACCACGACCTCTGGATCGACCCGCGCGACCCGCGCCGCATGATCGTGGGCAGCGACGGCGGCGTCTCGGTCTCGCTCGACGGCGGCCGCACCTGGAGCGATCCGCGCCTGCCCGTCGCCCAGTTCTACAACGTCGATGCCGACCGCGGCTCGCCCTACCGCGTGGGCGGCACGATGCAGGACTTCGGCACCGCCTCGGGCCCCTCCGACAGCCTGCGCCGCGAAGGCATCGTGCTCGGCGACTGGCGCTTCGCCGGCGGCGGCGAGGCCGGCGACTTCGTCTACGACCCGGTCCAGCCCGGGATCGTCTACGCCGGCGAGTACGGCGGCTATATCTCGGTCCACGACGAGAGCACGGGCTCGACACGCAACGTCCCGATCCTGCCCTGGGACGCCTCGGGCCACGGCGCCGCCGACCTGCGCTACCGGTTCCAGTGGACGGCGCCGATCGCGGTCTCGCCCTTCGACTCCAACGAGCTCTACCACGGCGCCAACGTGCTCTTCCGCTCGCGCGACCGGGGCGCGACCTGGGAGGCGGTCTCGACCGACCTGACGCGCAACGACCCGGCCAAGCAGCAGTGGTCGGGCGGCCCGATCACCGGCGACAACACCGGGGTCGAGGTCTACG
>JAFNAE010000083.1 GCA_017860005.1 Acidobacteriota bacterium
GTAGCCGAGCGCGGAGACCGCGCCGACCGCGAGCAGCGAGGCCAGCACCTGGTCCAGGTAGGAGGAGAGCTGGACCACCCCCCGCCCCGCCACCGCCGGAGCGAAGGCGCGCAGGGCGTCGCGCACGCCCTCGACCGAGGTCGAGAAGGTGACCGGGAGCCCCCCGAGCTCGCGCAGGACCGAGGGCAGCTGGACCGCGAGCTGAGCCAGGCCGCCGACGAGGGCGCCCACGCAGACCGCGAGCAACAGCCTCGTCGCGCGCTCCTCGCCGGTCTCCGTCCAGGTCAGCATGCCCCAGGCGAGGGCGGCCACGATGGCGGCGTTCCACGCCACCGGGGCGACGTAGGAGAGGAAGAAGCGGCGATGGCTGTTGAGCACGCCCAGGGCCCAGGCCGAGAGCACGAGCAGGCCGGTCATCGGGAACATCCAGCGCACCGCCTGGACCGCGAGCTCGAAGCGGTCCACGGCGAGCTCACCGGCCGCGACCCGGGAGGCGTCCTGCAGGTAGCCGACGGCGAAGACCGCGACCAGCGGTCGCGCGGCCAGGATGCCCACGAGCGAGAGCAGCGCCACGACCGCGAGCAGGAGCCCGAAGACCGCGCCCGCGAAGCGGCGGGCCGCCTCCGGGCGGCCGGCGGCGAGCAGCCGCGAGTAGACCGGGATGAAGGAGGCCGAGAGCGCCTGTTCGCCGAGCAGGTTCTGCAGCAGGTTCGGGGCCCGCAGCGCGGTCTGCAGCACGTCGGCGTGGGCGCCGACGCCGAACGCCGCGCTGGTCACCGCGGCGCGCGCGAAACCCGCCAGTCGGCTGGCGAGGATACCGGCGCCGACCGCGAACGCTCCGCCGCGCCGCGACGGCGCGCCCTCGATCCCGCTCGGCATGCCGGGCTCAGCGATTCTTGGCGAGCCAGGCGGTGGCGAGCGGGCGCACGATCACCGACTCGGGCTCGAGCCCGTTGGCGGCCTCCAGCGCCTTCTGGTACCACTCGCGCGCCGCGGCGCGATCGCGCAGGCGCGCGTAGGCCTCCGCCAGCAGGTACCGGATGTAGGGCCGTTCGAGGTCCGACTTGCGCAGCTCGGTGACCGCCTCCTCGTTGCGGCGCTGGGCGAGGTGCAGATAGCCGGTCAGGTAGGGCCCGATCCAGGCGTAGTGCTCCGCGTTGGCCGGATCCGACGCCATCAGCGACGCGGCCTCCGCGGCGAGGCTCTCGGCGCGATCGAGCTCGCGGCGCGCGGCCGCCGAGCGTGCCATGCCGTGCAGGTAGCGAACGTGCCAGATCGTGCGCGCCGCGGGCGCGAGGTCGGAGCCCTCGATCGCCTGCCAGCCGCGCTCGTACCAGCCCGCCGCCGCCACCGCGTCGCCGGTCTCGAGCAAGACCCGGCCGACGGCGTTCGCGGCCGCGGCCACCTGCTCCGCGCGGCCCAGCTCCTGCCACATGCGCACCGCCAGCTCGGCCTGGTCGAGACCGCGCGGCAGCTGGCGCAGATAGGTGTGGACGTAGAGCTGGCCGAGCAGCGCGCGACTCCGGTCCGGCCCGGGGGAGGCGCCGGCGGCCGCCCGCCGGAGGTCGTCCAGGGCGCCTTCGGAATCGCCCATGTAGAGGCGGGCGGCGGCGCGGCCGATCAGGGCGCCGAGCGGCCGGTCGCTCTCGTCCACGGCGTGATTGAAGGCGTTGAAGGCGGCGCCGAAGTCGCTGCGCTGGCGCGCGAGCTCCCCGAGCGCGAGGTTGGCGGCCGGATAGGCGGGCTGCAGCTGGACCGCGCGCTGGTAGGCCTCCGTCGCGCCGGGCAGGTCCTCTGCGGCGCGCAGCTGATCGCCGAGCAGCTTCCAAAGGCGGGCGTCGCGCGGCGCCGCCGAGGCCGCCTCGCGCAGCGCCGCGGTCGCCGCCACGCCGTCCCCGGCAGCCTCCGCGATCAGGCCGCGCGCCGCGGCCGCCAGCCAGCCGCCGGCGTCGGGAGCGGCGGCCAGGGCCCGCTCCGCCGCCGCTTTGCGCGCCTCGCCCCGCGAGGCCACCGCCTGCCAGAGCGAGGCCTCCGCGGCCCGGCGCGCGAACTCGGCCCGCGCGGTGGCCTCGTCGCCGTAGTCGAGGGCCCTCCAGGTCGCCGCGAGGTCCTGCGCGACGGCGGGCGCGGCCAGCGCGCCGGCCGCGACGAGCGCGACTGCGATACGTCGAAGCATCTCCCCCTCCTCCTCTCTCCGACGCGTCGAGGGGCTCAGCCGCCGCTCCGGACGGCGCCGCGCCTCGCCTCGCGTTGGACGGACTGCAGCATGCCGGCGAGCCCGAGACTCTTGCCGGTCGACAGCTCGGGACCGAAGATGCGCTCCACGACCTCGGCGGGCACCGCCGCGATCGCTTCCGGCCGCTCCCCCGAGAGCGTGTCGGCGAGGATGACCGCCAGCGCGCGCGCCGAGATTCCCTGCGGGTTCTCGACCGCGAAATGGAAGTCGAGGCCTCCCTCGGCCCGCTCTTCCGACCAGACGAACGCCTGCGACTCGCATCCAGGCACTCGCCGCGCCTCGGGGAACGGCCGTCGCGCGACGCGCTCGGGAACCTCCCGGAAGCGCTCGGCGAACGAGATCAGGGCCTCCACGCGCTCGCCGCGGTCGAGGCCATCGAGCGTCTCGATCAGCTCGAGGAGGCGCGGCGGCAGGGCGGCCTCAGCGCTCGATCGGGGCACCGACCAGGTTCCCCCATTCGGTCCAGCTGCCGTCGTAGTTGCGCACGCGCGGGAAGCCGAGCAGATAGGTGAGCACGAACCAGGTATGGCTGCTGCGCTCACCGATCCTGCAGTAGGCGATGATCTCGTCTCCCCGCTTCAGCCCCTGCTCCTCGAGATAGAGGCGCGCCAGCGCCGCGGCGGGCAGGAACTCGCCGGTCTCGGCGTCCACCGCGCGCGCCCAGGGCACGTTGCGGGCGCCGGGGATGTGGCCGCCGCGCAGCGCGCCCTCGTTCGGATAACCGGGCATGTGCAGGCGCTCGCCGCGGTACTCCTCGGGACTGCGCACGTCGACCAGCGGCCAGCCCGCCGCGATCTGGTCGAAGACCTGGGCGCGGAACGCGCGGATGCGCGAGTCGTCGCGCCGCGGCACGGGGTAGTCGGCGGGCGCGTAGGACGGCACCTCGCGCGTGACCGTGCGCCCCTCGCGCAGCCACTTCAGCCGCCCGCCGTCCAGGACGCGCGCGCGCGCATGCCCGAACAGCTGCAGGATCCAGAAGGCGTAGCAGGCCCACCAGTTGTTCTGGTCGCCGTAGAGCACCACCGTGGTGGCGGGCGAGACGCCATGGCCGCTCATCAGGCGCGCGAAGCGCTCGCCGTCGAGCATCTCCCGGCGCAGGGGGTCGTTGAGGTCGCGCAGCCAGTCGATCTCGACCGCGCCCGGCAGGTGCCCGGACGGGTAGACCAGGGGGTCCTCGTTGGACTCCACGACCCGGACTTCGGGATCGCCCAGGTGCTCCGCCAGCCACTCCGAGGAGACCAGAACCTCCGGGCGGGCGTAGCCGCGGGCCGCGAACGGATCCGGCATGATCGCGCAGTATAGCGCCCGCCGCCCGTCCCTCGCCTCTAGAATCGCGGTGCCGTGACCCCATCGAGCGCCCAGAGGGAGGCCCGACCGACCGCGCGCCTCCACGTCGTCGTGCTCACGCACCTCGACACCCAGTGGCGCTGGACGCTGCGCGACACCGTGCGGCGCTGGCTGCCGCGCACGGTCGCCGAGAACGAGGCGCTGTTCGAGCGCCGAGAGCGATGGACGCTCTCCTTCGAGGGCGCGGCGCGCTACCGGCTGCTCGCGGCCCACCATCCGGAGCTGTTCGACACGGTCCGCCGGCGGGTGGCGGAGGGGCGCTGGCACCCGGCCGGCGCGGCGGTGGAGGCCTTCGATACCCTGCTGCCGGCGCCGGAGTCGATCCTGCGCCAGATCCACCTCGGCCAGCGCTGGTTCGCGCGCGAGCTCGGCCGCGAGAGCGCGGACCTGTTCCTGCCCGACTGCTTCGGCTTCCCCGCCACGCTGCCGACCCTGGCCCAGCACGCGGGCGTGACCGGCTTCTCGACCCAGAAGCTGCGCCGCGGCGCGACGCTGCGCGCCGCGCGACCGATCCCCTTCGCCTACGGGAGGTGGCGCGGCGCCGACGGCTCGGAGCTGCTCGCCGCGCTCGACCCCGGCGAGTACAGCGGCCGCATCGAGGGCGATCCGCGCCTCGACCCGGCCTGGGCGGAGCGCTTCGCCGAGCTCGACCGGCGGGGCCAGCCGCTGCGGCTGCTCCTCTACGTCGGCACCGGGGATCGCGGCGGCGCGCCGCCCGAGCCCTCGCTCGCCGCGCTCGAGGCGAGCCTGGGCGAACGGGCCGGCATCGAGGTCCGTCACGGCGGCTCCGACGCGCTCTTCCTCGAGACCGGCACCGACGAGCGCGCGCGGCTGCCCGTCTACGAGGGCGAGCTGCTGCTCCGCCTGCACGGCACCGGCTGCTACACCTCGAAGGCGAGCGTGAAGCGCTGGAACCGGACCTGCGAGCGGCTGGCGCGCGCTGCCGAGGCCGCCGCCGCGAGCGCCGGGGCGCTCGGCCGGGCCGCCCCGCGCGAGCGTCTGCGCGAGGCCTGGTGGCGATTCCTCGGGCACCAGATGCACGACGACCTGACCGGCACCTCGATCCCGGCCGCCTACGAGATCAGCCACGCCGGCTTCGCCCTGGCCGCGAACGAGCTCGCGGAGATCCTGCTCGACTCCGCCGGCGCGATCGCTCGCGTCCTGGACCGCACGGGGTTGGGGCCGGCGGTGCTGCTCCTCGACCCGCTCGGTGCCGAGCGCGACGAAGTGGTCGAGGTCCCGTACGCAGCGGGCGGCGGTGCCCCGCCATCCGCCTCCGCGACCGGTCCGGGCGGCGGAGCGCGCCCCGCGCAGCGCGTGCGGCTCGCGGACGGACGCCCGGGGTGGGCCTTCGCGGCGCGCCTGCCGGCGTTCGGCTGCGCCGTCCACCGGCTCACCGGCGGCGCCACGGTGCCCGCCACCGCGGCGCGTGCCGGCCCCGCGTCGCTCGAGAACGAACGGCTCCGCGCCCGCTTCGACGAACGCGGCGACCTCGCTTCGCTCTTCGACAAGCGGCTCGGGCGCGAGATCCTCGCCGCGCCGGTGCGCCTCGAGCTCTTCGACGACCTCTCGGCCAAGTATCCGGCCTGGGAGATCCGCTGGCAGGACCTCGAGCGCGGCCCGCGCGCCCACTTCGAGCGCGTCACGCACCGCGAGGTGGTCGAGACCGGTCCGGTGCGCGCCGCGCTCGAGATCGCTCGCGCCGCGGCGGGGTCGCGCGTCGTGGAGCGCTGGAGTCTCGCCGCCGGTGCCGCCGGCGACCGCCTCGAGTGCGCGGTGACCGTCGACTGGCGCACGCCCGCCGCCCTGCTCAAGGCCGCCTACCGGTTCGCGGGAAGCTGCCCGCAGGCCGCCTACGACACCGGCCTCGGCGCGATCCGCCGTCCGGTCTCCTCGCCCGACCTCTACGAAGTGCCCGCGCAGCACTGGGCGGCGCTCGACGATCCCGCGCAGGGGCTCGGCCTCGCGGTCCTCTCCGACGTCAAGTCGGGCTGGGACCACCCCGATGCCGAGACCCTGCGCCTGACCTGGCTGCGCGCGCCGCGCGCGAGCTTCAAGTGGCGGCACCAGCGCACCCAGGACTTCGGCCGGCACCGCTTCCGGGTCGCGCTCGCCCCGTTCGCGGGCGATCCGGTCGAAGCCGGCGTCCCGGCGCTCGCCGATCGCTTCACGAACCCCGTGCTCGCCTTCCCGCTCGAACCCGGCGGGCCGGAACGCTCGCTGGATCGGTACGAGCTGCTTTCTGTCGAAGGAAGAGACGGACTCGTTCAGTCCCTCAAGCCGGAAGACGACGGCGAACGCATCGTCCTTCGGATCCGGAATCCGGCCGCGAGCCCGACAACGATGCGTGTGCGCGGCGTGGCGGCCGACATCGCGTCCGTGCTCGAGCTCGACGGCCGCGAGCGCGAGCGCGGGCCCCGAGAGCGCCGGGCCCCGGCCCTCGCAGCGGACGGATCGCTCGACGTCACGGTTCCCCCCGGCGGTCTGGCCACCCTCGGCCTCGCCCTCGCGCAGCCCGCGAACGCCGCGACCCTGTCACGTGCGCCGCGCTTCGAGGTTCTCTCTCTCTCTGGAGGTCTTCGTCTTTCCTGCGCGCGGGGAGAGCGCGCCCCGAACGGCGGCTTCGACGGCCGCGGAGTGAGCTTTCCGGGCGAGCTCGTGCCGGAGCGGATCGAGGACGCCACGGTGCCGTTCGACCTCGGCCACCTCGGCGGTGGGGCGCCCGGAGTGCTGGCGCCGGGCGGCGAGCTGCTGGGGATCCCGGACGGATACGCCGAGCTCTGGCTGCTCGCGGCTGCGGTCGGCGGCGAGCTCGAAGCGGCCTTCGTGCTCGAGGGCGACGGCAGCGCCGAGCCGGCGACCGTGCGCCTGCGAGTCCCCGACTGGCGCGCGCCGCTCTTCGTCGAGAGCCGGTTGCGGTCGCGCCTGCGCGGCGGCGGCCTGCTGGGCGAGGTCGTGCGCCGGGTACCGGTCGCCTTCGCCGTGCCGTTCCTGCGCGACTGGCGCGGACGCGACCGGGTCGCCGAGCCGGGCCTGCTCTTCGCGCTCTGCCTGCCGCTCGGCGGCGCGCGGCGGGTGCGGCTCCCCGCCCAGCCCCGCCTGCGCCTCGTCGCCGCCACCCTGTGCGACGCGGTCGCGCGCCCGCTCGCCGAGGGCGCGCCGCTCCTGTAGGGGACTGTAGGGGACAGCTGACTTCACAGCTCGAGCATCGGAGGGGTTTCGCCCGGAGAATCGAGCTGTGAAGTCAGCTGTCCCCCTTTGTCCCCCTTACGCGCGACGGTGGGCGCCGACCTGCGCTTCGCCCTCGGGCTCGACGTGGATGGTCACGCGCGCGCCCGGGTGGAGCTCGCGGATCGCGGCCTCGAGCCGGTCGCAGATGGCGTGCGCGGCGATCACCGGCGTCTCGCCCTCGACCACGAGATGGAGCTCGACGAAGAGATCGGCCCCGGTCCGGCGCGCGCGCAGGTCGTGGTGCTCGACCACCGGCGGCCCCTCGGCGGCCACCATGGCGCCGATCTCGGCGCGCTCGGCGGGCGGCAGGCCCTCGTCCATCAGGCCGCCGAACGAGGTGCGCATCGCCTTGATCCCGGCGCCCAGGATGTGGCCGGCGACCGCCAGGGCGACGAGCGCGTCGAGCTCCCAGCGCCCCGTCGCCCAGGCGATGGCGAAGCCGACGTAGGCCGCGACCGAGGTCCAGACGTCGCTCCGGACGTGCAGGGCATCGGCTTCGAGCGCGGGCGAGCGATGGCGCCGGCCGACGCGCGCGAGGTACTCCGACAGCCCGAGGTTGGCGAGGGTGGCGGCGAACGAGACCGCCAGGCCCAGGCCGAGCTCGGGCAGGCGCGGCTGCTGGCCGAACCGGATCACCGCCTGCCAGCCGATGGTCACCGCCGCGAGCGTGACCAGGGTGCCCTCGATGCCGGCCGAGAAGTACTCGATCTTGGCGTGTCCCCACGGGTGGTTCGAATCGGCGGGCCGGGAGCCGTAGCGGATCGCCCCGGCGGCGACCGCCGCCGCCACTACGTTGACCACGGACTCGAGCGCGTCGGAGAGCAGGATCAGCGACGAGGTCCAGACGGCGGCCAGGATCTTGAGGACGAGCACGAAGACCCCGACCCCGACCGAGATCAGGCCGGCGGCGAGCGGCGTCGAGCGCCCGCCGCTCACGCGCTTCCCCCCCGGGAGCTAGAGTCCGGCGCCGTGGACGCGATCTTCCTGGTCTCGGCGCTGCTCGTCCTGGCGGGGATCGCAGGCACCGTGCTGCCGGTCCTGCCCGGCGTGCCCCTGGTCCTGGCCGGCCTCGCGCTCGCCGCCTGGCGCGACGGCTTCGACCACGTCGGGCCCTGGACGCTGGCGTTGCTGGCTCTGCTCACGCTCGTCTCGTTCGGCGTCGACGCGGCCGGCGCCGCGCTCGGTCTGAAGCGCTCGGGGGCGAGCGGCTGGGCGCTCGCGGGCGCGCTCGGGGGCCTCGTGATCGGGCTCTTCTTCGGCATCCCCGGCCTCCTGCTCGGTCCCTTCGCCGGCGCCTTCGGCGCCGAGTGGCTCGTGCGCCGGGACCTGCGCCGCGCCGGCCGCGCCGGGGTCGGCGCCTGGATCGGGCTGGTGCTGGCCACCGCGTTGCGGCTCGCGGTCGCGTTCGCCATGGTCGGTGCCTTCGTCCTCGCCTGGCTGATCTGACCGGAGGTCCCGCTCAGAAGCCGAGCAGGCTCCCCTCCAGCACCTCGAGCACCTCGAACTCCTGGATTCGCCACTCGCCTTCGACCCGGACCCAGGCGATGCGGGCGCGGAAGCGCTCGCCGCCGGGTCCGCCGGGGCGCTCGCCCCGCACCGCGAAGACCGCCGTCGTCCCGGCGGTGCCGCGGGCGGGGTCGAGCTCGATCGTGCGCTCGCTGTCGCCGACCTCGATCCGCTCGGCGCCGTCGCGGTAGCGCATCACCACCGCTGCGAGCTGCTGCGAGTCGGTGATCGTCCCCTCGTAGGGCCGGGCGCTGGCGACGAAGCCGGGGGCGAACAGCGCGACGATCTGGCGCGTGCGCCCGAAGGAGGTCAGCTGGTCCTCCGGTCCGCCCTTCTCGAACAGCGCCTCGACCTCGTCGAGGCGCGCGCCGAGCCGGCGCCGATCGCTCTTCCACCACGCCCAGGTCCCGGCCAGCACGGCCAGCAGCGCGACCGCTGCCACGATCCGCTTCACGTCCACGAACGGATCCTATGGACAAAGCCGTTTTGGCTCGTCAAAGACGGGCGCGGCGGCGCGCCCGACCGAAACCCGGGTCGCGCGCCCGCGTAGAGCCGGAGGAGGAGGTCCCGCCATGAACCTCGTTGCTGTCGCCCCACGCCGTCGTTTCGCCACGGCCGCGCTCGCCGCCGGGATGCTCGGGCTCGCGCCCCTTGCCCTTGCCGCGCCCGCTTCGGCCGGGGACGAGAAGGAGACGCCGCCGACGCTCAGGATCCGCGTCGAGGACGACGACGGCTCGCGGGTGAACGTGGACCTCTCCGCCGGCTGGCTGGGCGCGATCGTCGAGGCCGCCGACATCGAGTGCGAGGCCGAGTCCGACCGGCAGGCTCGCGCCATGATGGAGAGCCTCGACCGGCAGGGCGAGGGCGGCGTCCATCGCTTCATCGACGAGGACGACGGCGATCAGGTCGTGGCCCGCCGCTCGCGCGGCGCGCTCAAGCTCGAGTCGACCGGGCGCGACGGCGAGGTCGCGGTGGTCGAGATGCCGTGGGAGGTCGCGCAGTGCCTGGTGATGGGAGTCGAACCCCCGGGCGACCTCGGCCGCCGGATCGCGCACGGCGACGCGCGCCTGCGCGTCGACGTGCGCGACCGTGACGGCCGCGTGCGCGTCTCGCTCGACTGAGCGCGGCTCAGACCAGCCGGGCCCTGAGCTCGATCGGCACCGCCGCGAGCGCGCGCGAGACCGGGCAGCCCTTCTTGGCACCCTCGGCCTGTTCGGCGAAGGCCTCCGCCGAGATGCCGGGCACCTGGGCCTCGCAATCGAGCTCGATGCGCGCGATCGAGAAGCCGCCCTCGCCGAGGGCGAGGTGGACCTTCGCCTCGGTGGCGATACGCGTCGGCGCGAAGCCCGCCTTGCCCAGGCCCGCCGAGAGCGCCATCGAGAAGCAGCCGGCGTGCGCGGCTCCGATCAGTTCCTCGGGATTGGTGCCGGGCACCTCCTCGAAACGCGTGCCGAAGGAGTACTTCCCCTCCCACGCGCCGCTGCCCAGCTTCATGTTGCCGCTGCCGTCCTTCAGTCCTCCGGTCCAGACCGCTTTCGCGTTGCGCGCAGGCATCGTCCCCTCCGGTTCGCCGCGCCGCGCTCAGAACGAGAAGCGGGCCGAGACGCCCAGGGTGATGGCGTCGCTCTCGGCCTCGTCGAGCTCGTCGAAGGCGCCGGCGCGGTAGTTGGCGTTGATGTCGAGATGGAACTTGGGGAGCAGGAGCAGGTCGATCCCGAGTTTCGCGGCATACCAGGGATCGGACCACTCGTCGCCGCTCAGGAAGTCGCTGTGGGTGACGCCGACGCCGACGCCGCCGTAGAAAAAGCGGCCCAGCAGCACGTAGGCCTGGGGCGCCCAGGCCTCCTCGAGCGAGCCGCCGTAGCCGTCAGGGTAGTACTCGACGTCGCCCTCGAAGCGCAGCAGCCCGCCCGGCAGGTACTGGTAGGAGAAGACGAGCGAGTTGCCGCTGTCGTCGATGTCGCTCAGCGAATCGATGTCGTCGAGGGTCTCGAAGTAGTGGTAGCCGAATCCGATCCGGTGCTCCCCCGCTCGCGCGGGAGCCGTTGCGAAGCCTGCGAGAGCCAGCAGGGCGACTGCGATGGCCGGGAACCTGCGCATTCGTACCGTCCTCTCTCCCCTCCGTCCGAGGATGCGGAGCGCCTCGCGCGCCGCGAGCGACGACAATAACAGCCCGAGGCCGGACCCGGATGCAATTTTCGCGCTCAACTCCAGCGGCGGCGCAGGCGCAGCACGCCTCCCCCCTCGCGCGTGACCGCGAACGCGTCGAGCGCGCCGCGCCAGGCGCTGCCGTCGGCGGCGGCGCCGTTGATCGACTCCACCTCCAGACTCCGTTCGGGATCGAAGGCGCGCGTCAGCGCGACGCGCAGCGGCTCGACGAGCGAGCCCAGCTCGGGGTCGTCCGCCGGCACGCGGAACTCGAGCTCGCGCCCGGAGCGACGCAGCACCGCGGCCACGCGCGCGCCGCGCCAGACTACGTGGGTGGTCGGCAGCCGGCGCGGCAACGCGGCCTTGAGCTCCGCCAGATCGAGCCCGGCGAGGGAGGACGGGTCCGCCGCCGACTGCCACCAGAGCGCGTCGCCGGCCTCGCCCTCCCGCAGGCGCGCGAGCGCCGAGGGCGCGGCGAACTGCAGACCCGGAATGCCCTCGAAGAAGCGGCCGGCGACCACCTCCCCCGCCAGCTCGAGAGCGCGCAGGCTGCGCGCCAGGCGGCCCCAGGAGAGCGCCGGCAGCTCGTTCGCGGTCAGCTCGCGGAAGAGAACGCCCCAGCGCTCGAGCAGCAGCCGGGCGCGCTCGCGATTGCGCTCCTCGGCGGCGATCGGGTCCGGCGCGGCGCGCTCGGCGGCGAACCAGCGCCCCGGGAAGGGACGGCTCCCCTGCCAGCGCCGGAAGGCGCCGCGTCGCGAGGGCCGCCCGGAATCCGGGGCTCCGGAGGCCGCGACGGGCTGGAAGCCGGCGAGCACGCCCTGGCGGAGCGCGCGCATCGAATCGCAGGCGACCCGGCCGCGCCACGCCAGCGACCAGAGCGTGGTGGTGACGACCGCGGTGCCGGCGCCGGTCGCCTCGGCGAGCCCGGTGAGATCGAGACCCCGCGGCGCGGCGCGCAGCGCTTGGAGCAGCCGGTGCTCGAGCGCGTCACCGGGCGGGCCGTCCCCGGCGCCGCCGCCTTCGTCCGGAGTCAGCAGGTCGAGATCGTGCCGGAAGACGAACGTCGCGCGCTCGATGCCGGATCCCGTCCAGACCAGCTCGCTGTCGTCGAAGAGCGCGTCGAGCCAGGCCGGTTGATAGGGACCGAGGCGGGCGGTCAGCACCTCGCGCTCCCAGAGGCCGGCCGGCAGCGTGGCGCCGAACAGCTTCTCCAGCGCGCGCTGCAGGCCCTCGACGTCGTGGGCGCGCTCGATCAGACCCTGTTGCCGCGCGACCCAGGCGGGCAGGTGCTCGAGCGGCAGCGCTCTGAAGTCGGGCCGCGCCGCGGCGCGCTTCCACCGCAGCAGGGTCTCGAACACCGAACGCGCGGCGACCCGGCGCTCGCCGTCGCCGTCGATCAGCTCGCCGGCCACCGCGCGCTCCGCGCGCACCAGCTCCCCGACCGCCCCCTCCACCTCGGCC
>JAFNAE010000213.1 GCA_017860005.1 Acidobacteriota bacterium
GCGAAGAGCGCGAGCAGGCCGAGGTCGATGGCGAGCGCCGGCGCGAACGGCATGCGCGCCGGGCCGTCGAGGGTGGTCGGCACCAGGAAGCCGCCGACGAAGCCCAGGGCGTAGAGGAACGTGCCCAGGAAGACGAGGTAGCTCGTGGCGCCGAAGGCGAAGATGGCGATGCGACGGAACATGTCGAAGCTCCTTTCGAAGGTCCTGCAAGTGGATAGGCGCAAACGGGCGGCGGCGCGGGCCATTCGCCCCGGTCGTGGGAGATCCGCCAGTGCGGCGGGGATCAGGCTGCGGCCGATGCGCGCCACGGCGTCGAAGGTGAGCTCGAGGTCCAAGTCGCGGGTCCGGTCCGGGCGGATCGAGAAGCGCAGGACCACCCGCCCGGCGAGCTCGCCGGCCGTCGCCAGCGCGAGGCCGCTGCGCTCGAGCGACGCCGCGATCTCCCGGTTGAGCCGGTCGACCCGCGCCTCGACGGCGGGCTCTCCGCGCCGCCCGGCGAGCGCGTGCGGGAAGAAGCGGCAGGCATAGGGGAGAAGGCGGGGCTCGGGCCGAACCTCGAAGTCCGGATGGTCGGCGACCAGCCGGTGGAGACGTTCGGCCAGGGCTTCGGCGTGGTGGAGCTCGTCGGGCTCGGGCCGGGCGGTTTCGGTGACGGGGATCTCGGGGCTCATGCGTCGCTCCTCCATGGCGGGGGAACGATCGCTTGCGGGGGCGGTCCGATGCATCGGGCAGATGTCCCGATCTGGCTAGAATCGGTGCGTGGGCCCCCCGACAGATGTCCCGGACCCCGCCGGAGGAGGCACAGACCGGTGAGCGAACCCGCCGCACGCCAGGCCATCCGCTACCTGCGCACCGCCGACGGCGTGCGCCTGGCGTGGGCGGAGGCGGGCCGGGGCCGCACCCTGGTCAAGGCCTCCAACTGGATGACCCACCTCGAGCTCGAGTGGCAGAGCCCGGTCTGGCGCCACTGGATCCGCTTCTTCTCCGGGCACTACCGCTTCGTGCGCTACGACGAGCGCGGCTGTGGCATGAGCGACTGGGAGGTCGGCGACCTCGGCCAGGCGCGCTGGGTCGAGGACCTCGAGGCGGTGGCCGAGGCGTCGGCGTGGACCGAGCCGATCGTGGTGCTCGGCATCTCGCAGGGCGGCGTGCCGGCGATCGAGCTCGCCATCCGCCACCCGGAGCGGGTCAGCCACCTCGTGCTCTACGGCTGTTACAGCCAGGGCTGGATGATGCGCGGCGACGAGGCGAGCCGGCGGCGCTTCGCGGCGATGGTCGAGCTCATCCAGCACGGCTGGGGGCGCGACAACCCGGTCTTCCGCCAGCTCTTCACCTCGCGCTTCATCCCGGGCGGCACCGACGAGCAGATCGACTGGTTCAACGACCTGTGCCTGAAGACGACCTCTCCGCAGAACGCGGCGCGCCTGCTCGAGGCGCGGGCGCACGTCGACGTCCGCCGCCGGCTGGGCGAGGTGAGGGTCCCGACCCTGGTGCTCCACGCGCGCGCCGACGACGTGGTGCCGCTCGCCTCGGGCAGGATCCTGGCCACCGAGATCCCGGGCGCGCAGTTCGTCGAGCTCGACTCGGCGAACCACATCCTGCTCGAGGACGAGCCGGCCTGGCGGCGCTTCTGCGACGCGGTGCTCGACTTCACCGGCGTGGCCGCGACCGCGACGGGCGCCGCCCCGGCCGACGCCGCCTTCGCGGCGCTCTCGCCGCGCGAGCGCGAGGTGCTGGCGCTGATCTCCGAGGGGCTCGCCAACGCCGAGATCGGTAAGCGCCTGGGGATCAGCGAGAAGACGGTGCGCAACCACGTCTCGAACCTGTTCGACAAGCTCGGCGTCTGGAGCCGCGCCCAGGCCATCGTCTTCGCCCGCGACCGCGGGTTCCGGTGAAGGAGCGGACCCCGCATGAACTTCCTCCAGATCGTCACGACCGTCCTGAGCCTCGCCGTCGCGGGCCTGGGCGTCGTCGGCGTCGTGGCGCCCGCCGTGCTGCTCGACTTCGGGCGCTCGCTGCTGGCGCCGCCGGCGATCTACTGGGTCGCCGCGGTGCGCGTCGTCTTCGGCGCGCTGCTGATCCTGGTGGCCGCGCCGTCGCGCATGCCGAGGACCCTCCGGTGGATCGGCATCGTCCTCATCGTTGCCGGGCTCGCCACGCCCTGGTTCGTGACCGGGCGGTTCCGCGAGGCCTTCGCCTGGTTCGCGGAGCAGGGGCCCGCGCTCGTCCGCGCCGTCGCGCTGCTGCCGCTCGCCTTCGGGCTCCTCCTCGCGCATCTCGTCGGCCCCCGTTCCCGCGACGCCAACTAGCCCTGCCAGCGAAGGAGCCGGAATGAAGAAGGCCGAGGAGACGCCGAAGACGATCGACGAGTACATCGCGCCGTTTCCGCCCGAGGTGCGCTCGATCCTCGAGAAGATCCGCCGGACGGTCCGGGCGGCGGTGCCCGAGGCCAAAGAGAACATCAGCTACCGGATACCCACCTTCCGGCTCGGCGGCGTGCTGATCCATTTCGCGGCGTTCCAGCACCACATCGGCGTCTACCCGCCGGTCTCGGGCGACGCGGCGCTGGAGCGGGCGCTCGCGCCCTATGCGGGTGAGAAGGGGAACCTCCGCTTCCCCTACGACCAGCCGATGCGCTACGACCTGATCGAGCGGATCGTGCGGCTGCGCGAGAAGCAGCTGCGGGAGAAGGTGACGAAAGGCCGGGCCAAGCGCCGATGACGAAGACCCTCTTCGACGCGGCACACCGCCGCGAGATCGTGGCGCGGCTCGGCGGCCTCGCTCCGGACTCGCCGCGGCCGTGGGGAAGGATGCCTGCGCCGCCGGCGCGATTCCCGAGATCGAACGGACCGACCGCTCGCCTCCCCGAAGTCCCACGGACGAGCCGGCCGAGTTGAGGAAAGGTACTCCATGACGGCTGGTTCGACGGAACCGCGCGGCCGGTGCTCCCGCCTGCCAGGTGGCGCCGCTCGAATCCGTCCTACTGTGCCGTGAGCTCGCGGCCGTCCCCTCATCGGGATGATAGGTTCCCCGGAATTCTCGAATCGCGAGAGCGTTGGACTCGATCAGGGGCGCCGTGAATCCGAGGGAAGCGGAGAGCGACTCCGACTGGGAGCACCTTCTCGCGAGCACGCGGGCGCGGGCGCGCGCACTCTGCAGGAATACCCCGATCGATCCGGACGACCTGGCGCAGGAGGCGCTCGCACGCCTGTTGCTCGTCTACGACCGCGTGCGCAATCGACGGTCCTGGCTCGCCCGAGTCGTGGCGAACCTCTTCGTGTCCGAATTGCGACGCCACCGGGTGCGCTCGGATCGTCGAGAGGGTTTGAGGTCGGACTCCGGCGACGACCCCGAAGGGCCCACCGGGCTCGAGTCGCGCTTCGACCTCCGCCGCCACGCCCGAGCCCTCTCGGTGGTGGAGCGGCGCTGCCTGAGCCTCTATGCGGCCGGCCACTCCCACCGGGAGATTGCCGCGGCGCTGGGCAGACCGGTGCACTGCATCGGGCCGTGCATCGCCCGAGCCGTGGCTCGCCTGCGCAGGTCGCTGGTCACTCCCGTCTAGCCGGGCAGCGCCTCGACGTCCCTCCGTCCGCGTCCGTCCCGAGCCGCGCCGGCGGCGTCGAGCGTCGACGTCTTCGAGGGACCGACTCCGTCTCGAGTTGTCGCAGCGGGCCCGGCGGATCGGGTTGCCTTCGCCGCGGATCGGGCGCAGAGTGGTGGCGGAGTGGGCCGGGCTCGGGAGGGCGGTGCCTGGCGGCCCGTGGGGAAGCCGTGGGGCTCACCAGGAGGTGAGTCATGAAGGTCTTCGTCACGGGCGGAACCGGGTTCATCGGCAGTCACGTTGTCGCGCGCCTGGCGGCGGGCGGTCACGAGGTCACCTGTCTCGTGCGGCCGGGGCACTCTCCGGAGGCGATCGAGCGGCAGGGCGCGCGCGTCGTGCGCGGGGAGCTCGGCGATCGCGAGTCGCTCCGGCGCGGCCTGGAGGGGGCG
Organism: Acidobacteriota bacterium; assembly: GCA_017860005.1. GTDB lineage: Bacteria > Acidobacteriota > Thermoanaerobaculia > Multivoradales > JAGPDF01 > JACTMI01. The sequence goes on from JAFNAE010000213.1 coordinate 3,991, forward strand.
GAGGGCGCGATCCACCTCGCCGCCGCCTACGAGTTCTGGGTCCCCGACCGCAGCCTCTACCGCAAGGTCAACGTCGAAGGCGTGCGCAACGTCATGGAGTGCGCGCTCGAGCGGCGGGTCGCCAAGGTGGTGATGGTCAGCACCTTCGGCGTCTGGGGTCGTCCGACGTCCGAGCCGATCGACGAGAGCACGCCGTTCGGAGCGGAGCGCACCAGCGAGTACTTCCAGTCCAAGTACGAGGGCGAGCAGATCGCCTGGCAGCTCGCGCGCAGCCGCGGCCTGCCGCTCGTGGTCGTCTATCCGGGCGCGGTGCTGGGCGCGGGCGATTCGAAGGCATCGGGAGCGTACTTCGGCCTGCTCGCGCACCACCGAATGCCGGCGACGCTGTTCGAGGAGGCACCGTTCCCCTTCGTCCACGTCAACGACGTCGCCGAGGTCGTGGTGCGCGCGCTCGAGAAGCCCGGCAACGTGGGCGAGCGCTACCTCGCGGTTGCGGAGGTCCGCACCTGGGGCGAGATGAACGCCCTGGTCAGCGAGCTCTCCGGCGTGCCCCTGCCGCGCATGCACATGCCCGGCCCGATGGCGCTGGCGGGAGCGGCCTTCCTCACCGGCCTGTCGAAGCTCACCCACCGCCCGCCGCCGATGGGCATGTCGCTCGACCAGATGAGAGTCATGCGAG
>JAFNAE010000214.1 GCA_017860005.1 Acidobacteriota bacterium
GCCAAGGGCAAGGCGATCGTCAACCTGCTCGACCTCGAGGCGGGCGAGCGGGTGGCGACCACGCTCGCGGTGCGGGATTTCCCGGAGGACCGCTACCTGGTGTTCGCCACCGAGCGCGGCACGATCAAGAAGACGGCGCTCGCCGAGTACGGCAACCCGCGCGCGGGCGGCATCATCGCGATCAACCTCGAGGAGGGGGACCGGCTGCTGGCGGTCAAGGTCACCGACGGCACGCGCGACCTCTTCCTGGCCACCGCCGAGGGCATGTCGATCCGCTTCGCCGAGGCCGACTGCCGGCCGATGGGGCGCGCCACGGCGGGCGTGCGCGGCGTCGCCCTGCGCGAGGGCGACCGCGTGGTCGGCCTCGAGGTGCTGGGCACGGAGGGCGCCATCCTGACCGCCGCGACGCGCGGGCTGGGCAAGCGCACGGCGATCGCCGAGTACCGCCAGCAGGGGCGCGGCGGGCTCGGGCTGATCAACCTCAAGGTCACCGAGCGCACCGGGCCGGTGGTGGGCGTGGCGCAGGTGCTGCCCGGCGACCAGGTCATCCTGATCACCCAGGACGGGATGATCATCCGCACCGCGGTCGACGGCATCCGCGAGATCGGGCGCTCGACCCAGGGCGTCAAGCTGATCGACCTCGAGGGCGAGGACCGCCTGGTGGCGATCGCCAAGGTGCTCGAGCGCGAGGAGGAGGAGCCGGTGGGCGAGCCGGTGCCGGGCGAGGAGAAGCCCAACTGACGCCCCGCGACCTGCGCGGCCCGGGCTTCTTCGCGGTCGCGAGCCTCTTCTACCTGGTCCTGGCGGTGGCCGGCGTGGTCGGCCTCGGCGCCCAGCGCGGCGCGCTCGGGCTCGAGATCTGGCTCGACCCGGGCGGCTGGTGGCTCGACCTCGGCCTCGGTGCGGCGCTCGGCGGAGTCCTGCTCGGCGCCTGGGCGCTCTCGACCCGGCTCTCGGCCGGCGCGCGCCGGGTCGAAGCGGAGCTCGCGGCGCTGGTCACCGAGCTCTCCGCCGGGCAGGCGCTGTCGCTCGCCCTGGTCTCGGCGCTCGCCGAGGAGCTCGCCTTCCGCGGCGCGCTCCAGACCTGGCTCGGCTGGCTGCCGGCGGCGATCCTGTTCGGGCTCGCGCACCTCGGCCCCGGCCGCCACTTCCGCTGGTGGACGCTCTGGGCGCTGGCGGCGGGGACGCTGCTCGGCCTCCTGGTCGCCGCGCGCGGCACCCTGGGCGGCGCGGTGGTCGCCCACCTGCTGGTCAACGCGATCCAGCTCACCCGCCTGCGGCGGCCGCGCCGGGAGACGCTCGCCGAGGCGGCGCCGCCGCCGCCCTGACCCGGGCCGCCCGGGCCGACTACTGCTTGACCAGCTCGACGCGGCGATTGCGCGCGCGGCCGTCCTCGCTGTCGTTCGAGGCGACGGGTGCGAAGGGTCCGCTGCCGAACGACACCAGGCGGTCGGCGGCGATGCCGTGGTCGCGCGTCAGCGCCCGGACGACGGCCGCGGCGCGGTCGCGGGAGAGCTGGAGGTTCGACTCGACCCCGCCCACGGTGTCGGTGTGGCCGACCACGAAGACCCGGAGCGCGGCGTCGCCCTGGAGCAGCCGGGCGATCTCGCCGACCGCCTGCGCCGAGTCCGCGCGCAGCTCGGCCTTGCCGGTGTCGAAGTGGATCCCCGCCACCGCGACGTGGCCGCTCGCGCGCAGGTCGTTGCCGAGCGCGGCGGCGTCCGCGACGATCACCTGGCTGATCGCGCGCGGGCGCACGAGGCGCAGCCAGATCTTGCCGTTGCCCTTCTCGACCTGGACCCAGACCTCGCGGCCGTCCACCGCCACCGTGCCGTTGAGCCAGCGCTGCGGATCGGAGGCGCGGACCTTGCCGCCGATCCTGGTGAGCGCGGCCTCGTAGTTGCGCACCACCTCGAGGCCGGAGCGGTCGTCTTCGCGCCGGTCCACGGTGTAGGTGATGAACGTGAATTCCCCCTCCACCGCCTGTCTCGGACCCTTGGCGGTGAAGAACTCGTAGGCGCCGAACGGCTTCGTCTCGCAGCGTTCGATCCGGTAGCCGGGCATGCGGGTCGGGAACAGGGGGTCGTCGGCGCAGCCGGCGGCGTCCTTGGGCTGGGCCGCGAGCGGCGCCGAGAGCAGCAGCAGGCCCGCGAGGACGGGCAGCGTTCGTGTCGTGGTCATCCGTGAGCTCCGTGGTCGGGGTAGTTCGAGCGGGGCGCCGGGCGGTAACCGACCGCGCGCTCCGGACCGATCCTGTTCCGGATGGGCACGGCCGGCCCCGCCCCGCGGCGCGGGCGCTAGGGCAACGCGCTCGACCACTCCGAGGTGTCGCCCTCCTCGTGGTCGGCGGCGAAGATCGCTTCGTCGGCGTCCCAGAGCAGGAACTGATCGCTGACCAGCAGGTCGCCCAGGAAGGCGACGCCGCGCGCGTCCGGGCTCCAGTCGAGCGGTGGTACCGCGGCGCCGTTGGCGACCGGGTCGGCGTGCGCCTGGACCGCCGCGGTGTCGGGTCCGGTCACCGGTGCGGTCCACAGGGCGTCGCGTCCCTCGGTGGTCAGGTCGGCCAGGAAGGCGACGCGCGCGCCGTCGGGTGCCAGCGCGAAGGCGGCGACGTTCTCGCCGGCGCCGGCCGCCGGGTGGAGGCGCACCGACTGGGCCGCCGGGCCCGCGATCGCCACGCTGAACAGCTCGCGCCGGCCGGCGGTGAGCGCGTCGCCGGCGAAGACCACGCGCGTGGAGGTCGCGTCGATGGCGAAGGCCTCGATGTTGCCGCCCGAGGGCGGCACGGGGCAGATCTTGAGCGCGCTGCCCTGGGCGCCGGTGGTCGACGCCGAGTAGAGCTCGACCTTGCCCGCGGTCGAGAAGTTGCCGCGAAAGACCACGTAGGCGCCGTCCGGCGAGGCGGCGAAGTCGGGCTCGAGCGTGCGCGTCGCGACGTTGGTCGCGTTGAGGCGCACCGGCGAGCCGCCGGAGACGGCGACGGCGAACAGGTCGAAGGCGTCGTCGACCAGCACGTCCTGCCGGAACAGCACCTGGGGCTGGGGATCGGGCGCGATCACGAAGTGGGTGATGTCGGAGAAGCCGCTGGGCGTCGAGGTCGAGAGGCGCACGGCGTTGGTGCCGGCGTCCACCGGCGCGCTCCAGAGCTCGATGCGCTCGTCGACCAGCAGGTCGCCGCGGAAGACCGCGCGGTTCGTCCCGGGTCCGAGGCCGTAGGCGACCACGTTGCCACCGGCCGTGACGGTGCCGTTGAGGATGTCGGCGGCAAACTGCGAGCCGGTGGCGGTGTTGGAGTAGAGCTGGAAGGTACCGGGCGTCTCGAAGTCGCCGGCGAAGAGCACGCGCGCGCTGTCGTTGGCGAACAAGAGCGGCAGGTCGGCGGTGACCAGTGCCCCGAGCGCCGGGTCGGAGGGGACCGGGCTGATCGGGTTCGATGGCGCCGGACCGGCGATCGGGGCGCTCCAGACTTCGTTGAAGAAGTCCGCGGTCAGCGTGCCGGTGAACGCGACGCGCGCGGAGTCGGGCGAGATCGCGAACGCCTCGACGTCCTGGGCGGGGAGCGCGGGCACCGGGCTCAGGCGGTCCGCCTGGCCCGCCGGGCCGGCGACCGGCACGCTCCAGAGCGCGAACTGTCCGGCGGTCGGCAGGTCGGCGACGAAGACCACGCGTGCGCCGTCGGGCGTGAGCGCGAATTCCGCCGTGCCGTAGCCGCCGGGCGCGGCGTGGAGCGCGGTCGGCGCGGCCGAGCCGTCGATCGGGACGCTCCAGAGCCGGAACGGCCCGTTGGGACCGAAGGTGCCGGCGAGGTAGACGACGCGCGCGCCGTCGGGCGCGATCTCGAAGGCGACGATGCCCTCGCCGGCCGGATAGGCGTCGGAGAGCCGGACGGCAGCGCTCCCCTCCCAGCGCCGCGTGGCCCACAGATCCCAGCCCTCGTCGACGGTGGCGTCCTGCGTCCAGACCAGCCACTCGCCGTCGGGCGAGAAGCGCGGGCGGACCGCGTCGGGAGTGGCCGCGACGTCGCCGTTGGCGATGCCGGTGGGCGAGACCTGGTGGGTGCGGGGGTTGACCGCGCCCGCGGGCGCGACGAGAGCGACGGCGAAGACGACGGAAGCCAGCCAAGAGAGGATTCGACGCATCGGCGCACGCCTCCCGGGAGTGGCGCGCGGGCCGGCTCACCGCGCGCAGACGACGCTTTGCATTGTAGTCGAGGGCGGGCCGCGCGGTGTGGAGGAAGCCGCCTCGGGCCGGTCCGCCCTTTGCTAGACTCCTCGACCCGCACCCGAGAAGATCCCGAGGACACGCTCCCATGACCCACGACACCCAGGACGTATTCGCCCGCATCGAGCGCGAGAAGGGCACTTATCTCGCCGAGCTGAAGGACTATCTGCGCATCCCTTCGATCTCGACCGACCCCGCCTACAAGGCCGAGGTCGGGCGCGCCGCCGACTGGCTCCTGGCGCGCATGAAGGAGGCCGGCCTCACCACCGAGAAGATCGCCACCGCCGGCCACCCGCTCGTCTACGCGGAGTGGACCGGGGCGGGCGAGGACAAGCCGACCGTCCTGTTCTACGGCCACTACGACGTGCAGCCCCCCGACCCGCTGGGCGAGTGGCGCAACCCGCCCTTCGAGCCCACCGAGGAGGGCGAGCA
>JAFNAE010000215.1 GCA_017860005.1 Acidobacteriota bacterium
CTGTCGCCGCTCGGGCCGCAGCCGCGCCTGCTCTCGATGCGGCTCGAGGGCACCTACCGGTCGTCGCGCACGGACGAGCGCGGCCGCGCGGCGCTGCCGCTCGAGCGCGCAGAGATCCTGCTCGGAGGCGACCGCCCCCGGCGGCTCGAGGTCGCGACCTCGGATCTCGACTCCGCCCTCGACCTGGCCGTGCGCTGGCGCGAGCGCCTGCCGACGGCGCGCGTCGAGACCTGGCGCGACCTCAACCGGCCCCTGTTCCTCGCCCTGGCGCTCGAGCGCACGGTCCTGTTCCTCGCCGTCTCGCTGATCGTGGCGGTGGCCGCCATCGCGCTCTTCTCCGATCTGCAGCTGGTGGCCGCGACCAAACGCCGCGAGCTCGCCCTGCTCGCCGCCATGGGCGCGGGGGAGCCGGCGTTGCGCCGCGCGTTCCTGCTGCTCGGATCCATGCTGGGCGCGCTCGGCGCGGTGTCGGGCGGAGCGCTGGGCTGGATCGCCGCGGTGGCGCTCGACCGCACGCGGGCGGTGCACGTGCGGCCCGGCCTGCTCCTGTTCGACGCGCTGCCCTTCCACGTCCGCCCGGGCGACGTCGCGGGCGTGGTCACGGTCACGGTCGCGCTCACCCTCGGCTGCTCGCTGATCGCGGCACGGCGCGCGGCCCGGGTCGAGACCGCCGAGGCGCTCCGGCGATGAGCGTCGCGGTGTCGGTGCGCGGGCTGGTCCGGAGCTTCCGGGAGGCGGGGCGCACGGTGGAGGTCCTGCGCGGCGTGGAGCTCGACCTGGCGCCCGGCGAGCTGGTCGCCGTAGTCGGGCCCTCGGGCTCCGGCAAGTCGACGCTGCTGCACCTGCTGGGCGGACTCGACCGGCCCGACGCGGGCTCGATCGAGGTCGGCGGGCGCCGGGTGGACCGGCTCGATCCGGCCGAGCGCGCGCGCTTCCGCAATCGCACGGTCGGCTTCGTGTTCCAGTTCCACCAGCTGCTCTCCGACTTCACCGCGCTCGAGAACGTCGCGCTGCCGGGGCGCATCGCAGGCCTGCCCGCGGAGCAGCTCGAGCGCCGCGCGGGGTCCCTGCTCGCCGAAGTCGGCCTCGCCGACCGGCGGGATCACTTCCCGAGCCAGCTCTCGGGCGGCGAGCAGCAGAGGGTGGCGCTCTGCCGCGCGCTCTCGCTCGAGCCGCCGCTCGTGCTCGCCGACGAGCCGACCGGCAACCTCGACCCGGCGGCCGGCGAGCTCGTCTTCGACCTCCTCGAGCGCCTGGTCGCGGTCCACGGCACGACCGGGCTGGTGGTCACGCACAATCGGGACCTGGCGCGCCGCTGTGCTAGGATCCTGGTGCTCGAAGGCGGGACGTTGAGAGCCGGAAACCCCTGAAAGCGCTCGACTTCTGGCATAGGAAGGGGGCGTCGGCGAGGTGTTCGAGAAGTTCAACGAGAAGGCCCGGCGGGCGCTGTTCTTCGCGCGCTACGAGGCCTCCAAGCTGGGCAGCCGGGTGATCGAGACCGAGCACATCCTGCTCGGCGTCCTGCGCGAGGGCGAGGAGACGGTGGCCGAGCTCTTCCGCCGCTTCCACGTCAAGCCCGAAGACATCCGCCGCGAGGTCGAAGGCGAGCGCGTGTTCGTCGAGCGCATCAGCTCGACCGCCGAGCTGCCCCTCTCGGAGGAGTCCAAGAAGATCCTCGCCTACGCCGCCCACGAGGCCGAGTCGATGCTCCACCCCGCGGTCGGCTCCGAGCACCTCCTGGTCGGCATCCTGCGCGTGGACGGCTGCCTCGCCCAGCGCATCCTCGCCCAGCACGGTCTCGACGTCTATTCGGTGCGCGAGGAGGTGCTCGGCCTGGCCAAGGAGAAGGAAGCCTCGCAGCAGAAGAAGGAGCTGCCGTTCCTCTCCGAGTACAGCCGTGACCTGACCGCGCTCGCCACCACCCAGGACGGCTTCGATCCGCTCGTGGGACGCGAGCGCGAGGTCGAGCGCATCATCCAGATCCTGTCGCGGCGTACGAAGAACAACCCGATCCTGCTCGGCGAGCCCGGCGTCGGCAAGACCGCGATCGTCGAAGGCCTCGCGCAGCGCATCGTCGAAGGCCGCGTACCGATCTTCCTCGCCGCCAAGCGGGTGCTCGCCCTCGACCTCTCCCTGATCGTGGCCGGCACCAAGTACCGCGGCCAGTTCGAGGAGCGGCTCAAGGGGATCCTCAAGGAGCTCAAGGAGAACAAGGACATCATCGCCTTTGTCGACGAGATCCACTCCCTGATCGGCGCCGGCTCGGCCGAGGGGTCTCTCGACGCCGCCAACATCCTCAAGCCCGCCCTCTCGCGCGGCGAGATCGCCTGCATCGGAGCCACCACGCTCAAGGAGTACCGGAAGTTCATCGAGAAGGACCGTTCGCTGCTGCGCCGGTTCCAGGCGGTGATCGTCCAGCCTCCGAGCGTCGAGGAGACGATGAGCATCCTCGAGGGCATCAAGGAGCGCTACGAGGCCTTCCACAAGGTGCGCTACGCGCAGGAGGCGCTGCGCACCGCGATCTACCAGTCGACGCGCTACATCCCGGATCGCTTCCAGCCCGACAAGGCGATCGACGTCCTCGACGAGGCGGGCGCCAAGGTCAAGCTGCGCCGCGTGCGGGACACGCAGAACCTCCGCCGCCTGGAGCAGGAGATCCGGGAGGTCGTCAAGCAGATGAAGCAGGCGATCTCGGACAAGGACTTCGAGAGCGCCGTCTACCTGCGAGAGCGCGAGATCGAGCTGCGCGAGGACCTCGAACGGATGACCGCGACCACCTCGGACGAGTCGGACCTGGAGGTGACTGCCCGCGACATCGAGGAGGTGGTTTCGTCGTGGACCGGGATCCCGGTGTCGTCGCTCGCCAAGGGCGAGGCGGAGCGACTGATCGGCATGGAGGAGTGGCTGCGCGGCCACGTCGTGGGCCAGGACGCCGCGCTGTCCGCGATCTCGCGCGCGATCCGGCGCTCCCGGCTGGGCGTGGCGAGCCCGAGGCGGCCGATGGGCTCGTTCATCTTCCTCGGTGCCTCGGGCGTGGGCAAGACCGAGGTCGCGCGCCGTCTCGCCGAGTTCCTGTTCGGGTCCCAGGCCGCCCTCGTCCGCTTCGACATGAGCGAGTACATGGAGAAGCACGCGGTCTCGAAACTGATCGGCTCGCCTCCCGGCTACGTCGGCCACGAAGAGGGGGGGCAGCTCACCGAGCGCATCCGGCGCCAGCCGTACTCGGTGGTGCTCTTCGACGAGATCGAGAAAGCGCACCCGGACATCGCCAACCTGCTGCTGCAGATCCTCGACGACGGCATGCTGACGGACGCCTACGGGAATCAGGTCGACTTCAAGAACACCCTGGTCCTGATGACCTCCAACCTCGGCAGCAAGCTGGTGCTGCGCGGAGGGCGCATGGGATTCGGCGGCCAGAGCGAGGAGGAGGCCTTCCGCCGCGTCGAGGAGGAGATCCTGTCGGAGCTGAAGCGCTCGTTCAGCCCTGAGTTCATCAACCGGGTGGACGAGGTGATCGTCTTCCACCCGCTCGGGCAGGCCGAGCTCGAGCTCATCGTCGACATCCTGCTCGCGGAGGTCAACGAGACGCTCGCCCAGCGCCGGCTGCGCGTGGAGCTGACCGAGACCGCGAAGAAGTGGCTGCTCGCCCGCGCCGGGTTGGACCCCTCGACCGGAGCGCGGCCGCTGCGCCGCACCATTCAACGCCACGTCCAGGACGAGATCTCCGAGCTCCTCATCCGCTCCGGCGGCGAGGAACCCGGGTCCTACGAGGTCGACGTCGAGGGCGAGCAGCTCGTCTTCCGGGCGCGTCCGCGCGAGCTCGAGGGCAGCCGGGCCTGAGCGCGGCCGGCCGATCTGCCCCGGTATTCCGTTTGCATCGCGTTTGAAGCATGATGTTCCGTCCGACCGACCCATGCGTGCCTCCCTCCCGACCCTCCTTCTGACCCTCCTGATCGCCGGCGCCGCGGCCCCGGCGCGCGCCGAGACCGTCCGGGCCTTCGAGTTCAGGGGCCTGCATCAGGTCGCCGAGGAGACGCTGCGCTTCTACCTCGGGCTCGAGGAGGGGCAGGAGCTCGACCTGCTCGCGCTCGACCGTCGCGTGCACGAGCTCTGGGACCGGCGCCTGATCGACGACCTGGTGATCGAGACCGAGCCGGTCGAGGGGGGCGTCAAGGTGATCGTGACGGTCACCGAGCGCCCGATCCTGCGTTCGCTCGACTACAAGGGACTCGAGGGCGTCTCGCGGACGGACATCGGAGAACGGATCTCCAAGGATCAGATCGAGGTGCGCGAGGGCGACCCGCTCGATCTCGGCGAGGTGCGGCGCCTCGAGGCGGTCATCGAGGAGATCTACCGGGACAAGGGTTATCGGTTCGCGGATGCGCGCTGGTCGATCGAGGAGGTCTCGCAGAGCGAGCGGCGAGTGATCTTCGACATCGACGCCGCCGAAAAGGTGCGCATCGGCGCGATCCGCTTCGAGGGCAACGAGGTCTTCGGTGACCGGCGCCTGCGCTGGGCGATGAAGAAGACGAAGAAGACCAACCTGATCACGCGCCTGCTCAAGAAGGACATCTACAACCCGGCCACCGTCGAAGAGGACCTGGGCAAGGTGCGCGACGTCTACCGCGGGCAAGGTGCGCGACGTCTACCGCGGCGCCGGCTACAAGAACGTGCTGCTGGGCGAGCCCGAGCTCTCGGTCATCGACAAGGGCTCGAAGCGCAAGCTGGCGATCGAGATCCCGGTCGAGGAGGGCCGCCGCTTCAAGCTCGGCGAGATCTCGATCGAGGGCAACAGCGTCTTCACCGACGAGGCGCTGCTGCGCCGGTTCAAGACCCGCCACGGCGACTGGCTGCGCCAGAAGCAGCTCGACGAGAGC
>JAFNAE010000013.1 GCA_017860005.1 Acidobacteriota bacterium
GGGCTCGCCGGCGGCGGAGAAGCGCCGGCCCTGCACGCTCAGTCCTTCGACGTCCGTGCCGCTCGAGCCCAGGCTCTCCCAGACCACGACGAAGTCGCCCGCGTCGTTGCGGGCGACTCTCGGCCGGGCCTGCGAGCTCGTCGTGTAGGAGTTGACCTGGAGCTCGGGGCCGCTGGCGCCGCCCTGGGCGCCGGCGCCGCCGGCGGATCCGAGCGCCGCGACGAGCCCGACCGCGAGCGCGAATCGAGCGCTGCCGCCGAGACGGGATGGAAAGGGGCTCATGAAAGCGCGCTTCCTCGGGGTGTTCCCTGCGCCCTTCAGTATGCGCGCCTCGGTCGAGGGACGTCAACGACGCGGCACGGCGAGACGGTTCATTCCCGGCTCATCGCGCGTACACCCCGCACACCTCGTAGCGCTTGTCGTCGCAGTCGTCACCGCGGCATTCGATGCCGTCGTCGGCTGGCGCTCAGTGCGCCGGGGAGAGTCTCCGGCGGCGCAGGACCCACCAGATCGGGATGAAGACGACGACGGCGATCACCAGCCACCAGGGCCACCAGAAGAGCCAGCGGCAGCAGCGGCCGATCAGGACGTCGCCCAGACCCGGGGTGCCCTCGGCCATGCCCGGGGTGGAGTTGAGGTTGCCGTTGGCGACCACGTCGTCGTGCATGTCGTTGATCTCGGTGGTGGTCGCGTCGTTGTCCTCCCAGCGGTCCAGGTACTCGCGGCCCCAGCTCACCTCGGTGGCGCTCGCCGCGGCGTAGACCGCCAGGTTGGCGTGCTGGCCGTCGCCCGCCATCGGCAGGAAGTCGCCGGCGAAGCACTGGTCGTGGATCATGAAGTGGCGGCAGACCGCGCAGTCGGCGGTGTCGGCGGCGAGCTCGGCCGGGGAGTAGAGCTCGCCGGCCTGCAGGCCGTTGTTGTTGCCGTCCCACAGACAGACGCCATCGTCGTCGGCGCCGTGGTTCGAGAAGTAGGTGAACAGGATGTCGCGGCGCGGGTCGAGGTCGTCGCACAGCTGCTGGATGCGCGCGCGGATCGTGCCCTCGTCGGCGCCGGCGGTGACGTCGTTGCCGGTGGCGTCGCTGTTGTCGCCGTCGGCGTTGTCGAGGTCGAGCGAGGCGCCGTCCGCGTAGTAGACGGAGATCTGCGCCTTCGGGTAGCCGGCACCGCGCAGGATCTGGTACATGCTGCGCAGGTTCTGCCGGTAGCGGTCGTAGTTGGAGCCCGAGCTGATGCCGCCCGACACCAGCACCGCGTGGAGGCACGAGCGCGGCCGGGTGACGTCCACGAGCTTGCCGATCGGGATGCGCACGGCGAGCTCGGGACAGGCCTTGGCGGTCAGCGCCCGGCAGCGGAACTCGACCGCCGGGCCGTTGCCGCCTTGCGAGAGCACCACCGGCGGGAAGTCGCGGACGATCGCCGGGCCCGTCTCGCCCGTGTCGGCGTCGACGAACAGCCAGCGCACCGGGTGGCCGAAGTTGGCGTCCGGCTGGTCGTCGATCATCACCAGCCAGGTGCGTGGATAGGGGAAGGGGAGGTCGGGGCTGCGTCCGGCGACCAGGTCGCGCGCGACATGGGTCGGATCGAGCGGACGCTCGGTCGTCCACAACGTGCGCTCACCGAACTCGCCGCCGAGGACGCGCTCGCGCACCAGCTCGGCGACCTGCTTGGGGTCGGCGTAGCGCGGCTCCCCCCTCTCCTGGCAGATCGCCGGCGCGGGGCCGAGCAGCGAGAGGATGGCCAGCAGGAGCGCCGGCAGGACGATCCAGGAGCCGTGGCGGGTCGGGACTCTCATCGTCTCCTCCTTCCCGGGCGTCGCCGGACGAAGGTCGCTCCGGGCGCGACATTCGGGGGTTCCAACCACTTCAGACGAACCAGCGGGCCGGACCGGACGGCGGGAGCCCCGCCCGGGTGGCTCGAGGCGCTTCGTCGGGGTCGGACGATCGCCGATCCAGGGAGGACGCGGGCCGGGCCTCGATATGCTCCGAACGCTGCGGAGGTGCTCCGATGTCTCCTCGATCGCTCCGGTTCGCGCTCGTCCTCGCCGCCGCCGGCACGCTCGCCGCGTGTGGGGGCGGACAGGGGGCGCGCTCCGCGCCGGGCGAGGTCCCGGCCGCGGAGGTTGCGCGCGGGGGGACGCTCTACCTGCGCTCGTGCGCGGCTTGCCACGGGCGGACGGGGCAGGGGATCCGCGGGCTGGGGCCCGACCTGCGCGGCAACGCGTTCGTCGCCTCGCGCCCGGACCCGGAGGTCGTGGCGTTCCTCAAGGTCGGCCGGCGCGCGGGCGATCCCGCGAACAAGACGCGCATCGACATGCCGCCGCGCGGTGGCAACCCGGGATTCACCGACGCCGATCTGGCCGCGATCACGGCCTGGATGCGCACGCTCGGGCCGCCCTGATCTCCGCCGCGCGGCGGCCGGAGGCGCGCGCTCAGCCCGGGTCGACGATCCGCAGCGAAGCCGCGTCGTCGGCGAGCGCCATCACCCGTACCCGGCCGGCGTCGAAGCGGAGCGTGCCCGCGAAGGCGGGACGCGGCAGCTCCCCGGCGCCCGGCGGCGGATCGACGGGCAGGAAACGGACCTCCACGCGGCGCTCGCCGGGGGCCACCAGCACGAGCTCCTCGACCACCAGCGGCCGGGTGCGGCGCAGGCCCCGGTGGACGATGCGCCGGTCCACGCGCGGGCGGCCGTCCACGGCCACCTCGAGCCGGTAGTCGACCGCGGTCTCCTCGCAGGTGCGCGCCTGCCGCATGTGCGCGGGCAGGGCGGCGAGCTCCCCGGCGCTGCGCTCGCGGCAGATCTCGACGCGCGCGCGCGCGGTGCGCAGCGACAGGCGGAGCGCGCCGTCCGGGCTCGCCGCGCCGACCGGCAGGTGCGCCAGCGCCGAGATGGCGGCCAGCACCGCCAGCGCCAGCGCCAGGCCGGCCGCGCCGCGCGCGAGCGGGCGCAGGTCAGGCATCGGCGACCTCCACGAGCTGGTCGGTCGCCGCGCACTCCGGCTCGACCACGACGCCGGACTCGGGCCGGGCCTCGAGCGCGGCGACCGCGCCGCGCAGCGCCGCGATCTCCCGCCGTGCGGCCGCGAGCTCGCCCGGGGAGAACGCGCCGAGCGCGACCCGGCGCCGGTCGACGCGCTCGCGCAGCTCCGCCTCGCGGCCGTGGAAGAGCCGCTCGGCGAGCCACTTCGGCCCCTCGCGGAAGCTGCAGCCGACCAGGTGGAGCTCGGCGGCCGCGACGTCGAGCTCCGCAGCGCGCCCGGCGATCGCATTGCGGCAGCCGATCACCACCACCTCGCGCCCACTGGGCGGATGGGCGAGCAGCCAGCCGCGCGCCTCGGCGAGTTGGTCGCGCCCGGTGCGCCCGGCCGGGCCGACCCCCATCGGTGCGCACGAGCCGGCGCAGATGCCGCAGCCGACGCAGCGCTCCGGGTCGACGCGCGCGACCAGCTCCGAGCTCTGGCGGCCACGCGCGCGGGGCACCATGGCGATCGCCTCGTACGGGCAGTCCTGGTAGCAGGTCGTGCAGCCGGTGCACAGGTCCTCGTCCACCGCGGAGGGCCGGATCGGACGGCGCGGCCGCCAGTAGAGCGGCGCCGCGGCGGCGAGCGCGAGCACGGCCGCCCAGAGGCCGACCAGCGCGAGGGGCGGCAGCCGCTTCGCGGCCGGCAGCCAGAAGGCGTAGAAGAGGTCGAGGTGCATCGCGCCGGGCAGCGCGAGCAGGTCGGCGGCCGGCGCCAGCGCCACCGGCCAGAGCGCGGCGAAGAGCGCGAGCAGCGCGAGCGTCGCCCGGCGGACCCGGCGCGGCGGCAGCAGCACCGGACGGGCCACCTGCGAGACGTGCAGCCAGAGGCCGGCCGCCAGCCCGAGCGGCGCCGCGACGTGCAGGAAGAGGTTCATGAAGAAGAACGACGACGGCACCGGCTCGACGCCGTCGAAGGCGCGCCGGATGGGCAGCGAGAAGATGGGCAGCAGGTCGAGCAGGCGCGCGCCCTGATCGGCGATCTGGAGCCCCTGCGCGTCCCAGACCAGGACCAGCCCGGTCCAGCCGCAGAACATCACCACGCCGAGCAGGGCGAGGCCGGAGATCCAGGCGAGCGTGCGCGGGCCCCAGGTCTGCCCGGCGGCGAGCTTGCGCAGCAGGTGGAGGACCGTGGCTGCCATTGCGAGGTCGGCGGCATAGCGGTGGAGCGAGCGCGCCCAGGAGCCCAGGAAGACCTCGTCCTGGATGTGCGCGACCGAGGCGTGGGGCTCCGCGATGCGGTAGAAGAGGAAGAGGTAGAGGCCGCTCGCGAGGGTGACCAGGAAGCAGAGCACCGCCAGGTTGCCGCTCTGCAGGAGCGGGTTGAAGCGCGAGCCGTAGACGCGCTCGAACAGCCGGTCGAGCGGCGCCAGGAGCGCCGTCACGCCGCGCGCGGCGCGCGGCGGGCCCGCGGGACCCGGTTCGGGATGCGGGGGCGCGCTCGGCGCGGCCGGGGCGGTCACGAAGCGGTGCGCTCCACCCGGAGCGCGGCCTCGACCAGCCACGCGACCGGCGGATCGAGGAAGCGGTAGGCGATGCGCCCCTCGCCGTCGAGCACGTAGATCAGGCCCGGGTGCGAGATGTCGCCGGTCTTCTCGTCGCGCGCGAAGCCGATGCCGTAGGCCTCGAGCGCGGCGAGCACGTCGGGCACCGGCCCGGACAGGACGCGCGCGCCGGGGAGCCCTTCGAGCTGCCAGGCGCGCGCCACGCCGGCGAGCGCCGCGGGCGTGTCGCGCCAGGGATCGAGGGTGACCACCACGAGCGGCGGCGGCGGCCCGGGATAGGAGGCGAGCGCCGCGCGCAGGCGGTGGACGAGCGCGGGGCAGACGATCTGGCAGTGGCCGTAGGCGAAGGTCATGAGCACCGGCCGGCCGCCGAGCGCCGCGAGGTCGAAGGCGGCGCCGTGCTGGTCGACGAGCGCGAGCGGTGGCGCCGGGTCGGTGGTGCGGGGGTAGGCCTCGGGGAGAGGCTCGGCGGCCTCCTCGAGCGCGGGTGCGGCGGCACGCGCGGCGGCGCCGACACGGCCCGCCACCCAGACCCCGCCGAGCAGCAGGGTGGCGGCCACCGGGGCGAGCAGCAGCCAGCCCGCGGCGCGGCGGGCGAGCGCGGCCAGCGCGTCGGCCAGATCGCGCCCCCAGACCACGGCCAGGAAGGTGAGCATCGAGAGCGGCCCGAGCAGCAGGAGCATCCAGCCCCAGGTGTCGGGCAGGCCGTTGGGCAGCGTCCCGAAGCAGACCGAGCGCGTGCGCTCGAACCACGCGGGCGGCGCCGGCAGGGGGGCGAAGGCGAGCGTCCACCAGCCGACCGTGATCGCGAACCAGCCCAGGAAGGCGCCGAGCGCGAAGCGCGGCGCGTGCACGGCCCGCTCGGCATTCGCCATGGCGGTCTCCCCGGCCCCCCTCAGCCCATCTTCCAGATCATCGAGAGCACCTTCCAGTTCGTGAAGTAGTAGAGGATGAAGACGGCGAGGAAGACGAACACCAGCACCAGGGTGCCCGGCGTGCCCGCCTCGTGGGCGGCCGCCGACGCCTCCGCCGAATGGGTCTGCGGCGGCAGGCGCAGGATGCCCTGGGGGATGCCGCGCGCGTCCGGTCCGGGCGCGGCCAGGTCGACCTTCTCGCCGAAGAAGACCGAGCCGACGGCGATCGCCACGAACATCAGCACCGCGATCGCGGCGAGCGTGCCGCCGATGCCGATGCCCGCCATCAGCACGTCCACCACGGGCGGGAACTCGAGCGTGAACGGCGCCTCCGGAAACGTGATGTCGGCGTGCCGGCGCGGCACCCCGAAGCTGCCCGCGAAGGTCATGCTCATCGACAGCAGTGAGATGCCCGCCGCGAACAGGTAGGGCTGCCACTTGGCCATCGCCCAGAAGCGCACCCTGCGCTGGAAGACGAGCGGGATCAGGTAGTAGGTGACGGCCATGAACGCCAGCGCGGTGCCGCCCACCACCGTGACGTGGAAGTGCCCGGGCACGCGCAGCGTGTTGTGGACGATGATGTTGATCTGCTCGGTGCCCTGGGTGACGCCGGTGATGCCGCCCATGAAGCCGAAGATGACCAGCGAGAGCCAGAAGCCGGAGAAACCGGGGTCCGACCAGGGCGCGCGGCGCAGCCACTCGAAGCGTCCCTTGACGAAACCGCGCAGGCGCATGCCCATCTCGACACCGGCCGGCACCGTGAAGCCGTGGATCATCGAGGCCAGCACCGCGAGGTACATGGCGTAGCTGGTGTTCCAGATCTTCCAGGCCGGGCCCATGCCGGGGTCGACCAGCAGGTGGTGCGCGGAGGCCATCGAGATGAACAGCACGTAGAGCGTGAACGCCCAGCGGCTGACCTTCTGGTTGACCACCACCGCGCCCACGGTGAGGCCGCCCAGCAGGTACCAGATCGACACCATGGCGGCGACGTTGATCTGCTGCGAGGAGTGGCCGAGGCCCCAGAAGATCATGCGATAGACCTGGGGATCGACGGTGCCGATGTCGAGCGACCAGAGGAAGGTCGGGATGTAGATGGCGGCGCCGTGCAGGAGCGTGATGATCGCGATGATCGCCGCGGTCAGCGCGCCGTAGGTGACCAGCGGCACCGAGCCCTCGTAGCTGCGCTCGCGCCTGGCGACCACCATGGCGGCGAAGAAGAGAGAGGTGGCGATCAGGGCGCCGACCGCGAACAGGATAATGCCGAGGTAGAACGCCGGGTGGGCGCGCAGCGGCACGTAGGAGGTGAAGAGCACGTCGGCGCGGCCCATGAAGATCACCGCGTTGACGGTCAGCGCCCCGGCCACCATGAGCCAGAAGCCGAGCCAGGCGGTCTTCGGCGCGGGCTGGCGCGCGCCGAGCATCACCGGGCCGGCGAAGTAGAGCACCGCCATCTCGAAGAAGATGATGAAGAAGATCAGCATGTTGAGGCCGTGGAGAGTGAGGATCCGGTAGTACCAGACCGGTTCCAGCAGGTGCACCGCCTGCCAGCGCGTGAGCGCGAGCAGCAGGGCGGCGACGACACCGACCAGGAAGAAGACGACCGCGGCGACCGCGTTCCAGCGCACCAGGCGCTCGGAGTCTCGATTCAGGGTCAGCCCGGTCACCGGGCAGACGCGCGCGGCGAGGCGCCAGAGGGCGCCGCCGGCGGGGACGGCGGGGGCGGCGGTGGTCATCGGGTCTCCTCCCCGGGCGCGGTCGCGGCCGCCGCGACCTTGGTGCCGGCCGGCACGACGACGATGCGGCCGAGCATGTTGTGGTGTCCGACGCCGCAGAACTCGTTGCACACGACGCGGTATTCGCCGGCTTTGTTGGGCGTGATGCGCAGGCCGTAGTCGTAGCCCGGCACGACCTGCAGGTTGAGGTTCGCCGGGTAGAGGCTGAAGCCGTGGTTGACGTCGAGCGCCGAGAGGTGGAGGGTGTAGGTGACACCCTCCTCGAGCTGGAGCGCCGGGTACCAGCGCCACATCTGGCCGAGCAGGTAGACCTCGGCGCCGGGCGGCGGCGCCACCAGCGGGACACCGTGGTCGTCGCCGATGCCGTACTCCTCGGCGAAGCGCAGCGTGCGCTCCGCGAAAGCGGCGGGATCGACCCTGCTGCGGATGCCGGTCGGGTTCTGGCCCCCCTTCAGGTGCCAGAAGGGCATCATCGCGAACAGGACCAGGCACCAGACGAAGGCGATCGCGATCCAGAGGCGTTCCTGGCGGTTGGCCGGGCGCCACCAGACGCCGCGGGCCGGGACGAGGCCGGAGATCAGTTCCATGGCGGGGTCCTCAGGGCAGGTTGCCGGCCGGGAGCGAGAGGATCTCGTACATCCCCCAGCCGGTGTAGAAGAGGAACATCACCAGCAGTCCGGCGAGGAGCAGCAGAAACGGGCGGTCGAACAGCCGCTGCCCGAGCGGAACTGCCTCTTCGGCGTCGTCGGCGGGATGGGGCATGGACCCTCCTGGTCGTCGGTCGCGTCCTGGACGCGGACCCTGACGCCTGGGGGGGTGGGGCGTCTTTGCGGAGCGGCAAACCGCCGCAGTGGGGCCGGGAGCGCGGGCCGGAGGGCGGTCCGGGACGACCGGGGGTCGCTGGGAGCCGGAGGGGAGGTCGACGCCGGGTGGCGGGTGCCACCCGGCGTCGATTAATGCCAACTGGGCCGCCCCGGTTCCGCCATCTCCCCGAGAGTGCTAGCCGGGGAGGCGGCGGTGGGGGGTATCGACCCGTGGAGCCAGCGAGGCGGGAGCGGGAAGGAGGGCTCTCTCCTCGCTGCTTCAGGACTCTCGCCACCGCGGTCTGGGATCTCCCTTTGCAGGGGAAACGGACCGAGCAGGCTTGTCACGGGTCGGCGGCAGGGTGCTTTATCGCAGGTTCCGAGCTCCTCTGTCGCCGCCTCATGGGACGGAATTCGAGCCGCGCGGGCGGGTAGGGTGGTGGGGTCCGCCGCGGATCCCGCGGCGCCCGGCAGCGCCGGAGGCGCGCGGGATCAGGGGGCCGGGAGGGCCGGCGCCGGCACCGCCAGCAGCTCGCGGACCCGTTCGATCACCTCCGGCAGGGCGGCGCCGACCGCCGGCGAGAGCTCCATGCCCAGCGCGAGCGGCGGCTGGACCGAGACGGTGACCAGCTCCGTGGGCGGCATCCTGCCGAGCAGCGTGGCGGTCTCGAGCAGGTCGCGCAGACCGATCTCGTGGGCCGAGAGCGCGCGCGGGAACTCGCTCAGGAAGCGGGGACGAAGGACGCGCACGGTGCCCGCCGGGAAGCCGTCGAGCGCGGCGTCGATCAGGATCAGGCGTTCGACCGCGTCGAGGTGGGAGAGGAGGTGGAAACCGCCGGTGCCGCCGTCGAGCACGGCGACGTGCTCGCCGAGCGGCGTCTCCGCCAGGCGCTGCGCGGCGCGCACCCCGACCCCCTCGTCTCCCATCAGGACGTTGCCGATGCCGAGGACGAGCGTCCCGGTGCCGATCGCGGACCTCCCCGCGCGCTTCGTTGCGCGCCTACGGTTTCGGCTTCTCGACGAACTTCCAGCCCCCGGCCATGGACGAGATCACGCCCCGCCCCTCGACGTAGTCGTGGTAGAAGACCAGGTAGACGTGCACCATCGAGAAGACGACGAAGAACCACATGAAGACGTGGTGCCACTGGCGGACGGCGAAGTCCCCGCCCATCAGCGGCACGATCCAGGCGAACAGTCTCGGCAGCTTGGCGTCGCTCATCGCCGCGTACATGCCGAAGCCGGTCAGGGACTGGAACAGGAAGACGAGGAAGGTCGCGAAGTAGGTCACGCCGGCCAGGGCGTTGTGGCCGACCGACTCGATCGACTCGTCTTTGGCGAGCAGGACGTCGACGCGGAGGACCTGGCCGATCTCCTTCGCCTGGCGGCGCAACCGGCCCTTGCCGAAGGGCAGGAACTGGTGCCAGCGGGCGTGCTCGTTGCCGACGAAGCCCCAGTAGATGCGGCCCAGGAAGTTGAAGAAGAAGACGAACGCGGCGGTGAAGTGCACGAAGCGCACCCAGCCGAAGGAGTAGTTCTGCCAGGCCTCGCCGCCGATGTGCGGGAAGAACGGGCGGCCGATCATGAAGCCGGTGACCGCGAGCACGGTGACGCACAGGGCGTTGACCCAGTGGTAGAGCCGCACCGGCAGCTCCCAGACGTAGACGCGCTGGAGGTTCGCCACGGCCGCCTCCTCAGAGCACCCGCACCTGGTGGAGAGTCCGCCCCTGCTCGTCGTAGAGGTGCACGGCGCAGGCGAGACAGGGGTCGAAGGAGTGCACGGTGCGGAGCACCTCGATCGGGCGCTCCGGGTCGGCGATCGGCGTGCCGATGAGGGACGCCTCGTAGGCCGAGCGCTGGCCCTTGGCGTCGCGCGGCGAGG
This sequence comes from Acidobacteriota bacterium, assembly GCA_017860005.1. GTDB lineage: Bacteria > Acidobacteriota > Thermoanaerobaculia > Multivoradales > JAGPDF01 > JACTMI01. The sequence goes on from JAFNAE010000013.1 coordinate 9,853, forward strand.
CGTTCCACGTGCTCGGCACGACCAGCTGGTAGTTGTCGATCTTGCCGTCCTGGATCACGATCCAGTGTGCGAGGCCGCCGCGAGGCGCCTCGGTCATGCCGACGCCCTTCGCGCTCGCGGGCCAGGTCGAGGGCTCCCAGCTCGAGGTGTCGGCCATGCGCGAGTCGCCGTTGCGCAGATTGGCGAGCAGGTCGCCGTAGAACTCCTTGGCCCAGCGCGCGACGAGACGGGTCTCGAGGCCCCTCGCCGCGGTCCGCCCCAGGGTCGAGAACAGCGCCGCGACCGGCACCTCGAGCGCGGCCAGCGCGCCGTCGACCTCTTCCTTGACCTCGGCGCTCCCGGAGGCGTAGGCGACCAGGAGCCGCGCGAGCGGTCCGACCTCCATGGCGTGGCCCTTCCAGCGCGGGGTCTTGACCCAGCTGTACTTGCCGTCGACTTCGAGCTGGTCGTAGGGGGGCTTCGGGCCGGTGTAGTGGAGCTTCGTCTCGCCCTGCCACGGGTGCTTTCCCGACTCGTCGCCGCCGCTGTAGTCGTACCAGCTGTGGGCGACGAACTCCTCGACCTGGGCGGCGTCCGCGCCGTCCACCGGCAGCACTTCGGCGAGGTTGCGCCCGAGGATCGCGCCGCGCGGGAACTTGAAGCTGGTCGGGTCGCCGTAGCCGCGCGTCGGCAGGTCGCCGTAGACCAGGTAGTTGGAGAGTCCGCCGCCGATCGCGCCCCAGTCCTTGTAGAAGCCGGCCACCGCCAGGAGGTCCGGGAGGTAGACCTGCTCGACGAACTCCTGCGCCTGGTCGAAGAGGCGCCCGACCATGGCGAGGCGCTCGGCATTGAGGGCGTTGGCGTCGTCGAGGTTGGCGGAGCACGCGGCGCCGCCGACCAGGTAGTTCGGGTGCGGGTTCTTGCCGCCGAAGATGGTGTGGACCTTCACGATCTCCTTCTGCCACTCGAGCGCCTCGAGATAGTGGGCGACGCCGATCAGGTTCACCTCGGGCGGGAGGGCGTACGCAGGATGCCCCCAGTAGCCGTTGGCGAAGATGCCGAGCTGGCCGCTCTCGACGAACTTGGTCAACCGCTTCTGGAGGTCGGAGAAGTAGCCCGGCGAGCTCTTCGGCCAGTGCGAGATCGACTGCGCCAGCTCCGAGGTCGCCTTCGGATCCGCGCTCAGCGCGGACACGATGTCCACCCAGTCGAGCGCGTGCAGATGGTAGAAGTGAACGACGTGGTCCTGCAGGTACTGCGCGCAGAACATCAGGTTGCGGACGAGCTCGGCGTTGGGCGGCACGACGATGCCCAGCGCGTTCTCGACGCAGCGCACCGACGCCAGGGCGTGCACCGTCGTGCACACGCCGCAGGCGCGCTCGGTGAAGGCCCAGGCGTCCCGCGGATCGCGCCCCTTGAGAATGAGCTCGAAGCCGCGCACCATCGTGCCGGAGCTGTAGGCGTCCACGACCTGGCCGTTCTGCACCTCCACCTCGATGCGGAGGTGCCCCTCGATGCGCGTGATCGGATCGATGACGACTCGGTTGCCCATGGCCGCCTCCTCCTACCTCTTCTCGCCCGCCGAAGGGGCGGGGCCGGCTGGCTCGTTGCGCACCTCGAGCAGCTTCCGTTTGCGGATGTTGGTGGTCACGGCGTGGACCGCGATGCCCGCCGCGGTCGCCGCGCCGACCGCGACGCCGATGTCGTCGGCGGTCGTCTCGATACCGAAGCCGGGGAAGCCCGCGAGGTGCTGGTAGAAGGGGCCGTTGTCCCAGAAGTTCGCCTCGCTGCAGCCGATGCAGCCGTGTCCCGACTGGATCGGATAGGAGACGCCGGCGTTCCAGCGCATGACGCCGCAGGCGTTGTAGGTGACCGGTCCCCGGCAGCCGACCTTGTACAGGCAGTAACCGCGCTTCGCGTTCTCGTCGTCGAACGACTCGACGAACAGGCCGGCGTCGTAGTTGGGACGGCGGTAGCAGGTGTCGTGGACGCGCCGGGAGTAGAAGGCCAGCGGCCGCCCGAGCCCGTCGAGCTGGGGAATGCGGCCGAAGGTGAGCAGGTGCACGATGGTGCCCGCCATCACCTCGCCGATCGGCGGGCAGCCCGGGACGTTGATGATCGGCTTGCCCGAGACGAGCTCGTGGATCGGCGTGGCGTCGGTCGGGTTCGGCCGGGCGGCCTGGATGCAGCCGTTGGAGGCGCAGCTTCCCCAGGCGACGATCGCCTTCGCACCCGCGGCCGCCTCGACGAGGATGTCGCGCGCCGTGCGGCCGCCGATGCAGCAGTAGACGCCGCCGTCGGCGGTCGGGACCGAGCCCTCCACCAGCATCAGGTACTCGCCCTGGTGCTTCGTCATCGACTCGTGGAGGGCCGCCTCGGCCTGGTGTCCCGACGCGGCCATCAGGGTCTCCGTGTAGTCGAGCGAGATCAGGTCGATGAGGATGTCGGCGACGATCGGGTGCGAGGAGCGGATGAACGATTCGCTACAGCAGGTGCACTCCTGGAAGTGGAACCAGACCACGGGCACCCGGGCCTTGGTCTCGAGGGCATGGACGACCTGGCCGACCGCGGACGCCTCGATGCCGGCCGCGGCGGCGAGCCAGGTGCAGAACTGCACGAACTCGCGCCGCGAGTAGCCCTTCAGTTGCGCGTGTTCCCAGACGCTCAGCGGTCTCTTCGTCATGTCGCTCCCCTTCGTCGATCGACCGGCAACATGTACGCCGCGAGGGCCGTTCCGGCAGGACGGGACGGGTCGCGACGGCTGGAGACACGTTTGAGCTGAGGCGTTGATACCACCCGCGGCCCGTGCCGCATGCCCTCTGGGCGGGCAGCGGGGACGTGCGTGCGCGGGTGGCGCACGCGCCCCTCCGGGAGGGTGGGCGGCGCGCCGAGCGGCGGATGCGACAATCGGGGCGGACCTCGAAATGCACGAGATGTCGATCGTCCAGGCGCTCCTCGACCGTGTCGAGGCGGAGGCCGAGGCGCACGCGGCGAGCGCCGTCGTGGTCGTGCGGGTGGCGATCGGTACGCAGTCGGGCGTCGAGCCCGATCTGGTGCGCTCCGCCTTCGATCTGGCGCGAGCCGGAACCCGCTGCGCGGAGGCCGAGCTCGTCATCCGGAGCGTGGAGGCGGTGTGGGCCTGCGTGGCGTGCGCGCGTCCGCTGGCGGCAGGCGAGCGACTCCGCTGTCCGCGCTGCGGCGCGCCGGCGCGTCTCGCGAGCGGCGACGAGATCCTGCTCGAGCGGCTCGAGCTGGAGGTGGCCTGATGTGCGAGGACTGCGGCTGCGGCGACCCGGCCCTGGTGCCGGTGGAGGTCCAGGAGAGTCTGCTCGCCGGCAACGACCGCGTGGCACGCCACAATCGTGAGCACTTCCTCGAGCACGGCGTGCTCGCTCTCAATCTGATGGGCTCGCCCGGCTCCGGCAAGACAGCGCTGCTCGAAGCCACCGCGCGCGCGCACACCGGCCTGCGCATCGCCGCGGTGTCGGGCGATCTGGCCACCGACCGCGACGCGCGGCGCCTCGAGGCCGCGGGCATTCCGGCGCGCTCGATCACCACCGGCTCGGCCTGCCACCTCGATGCCGAGATGGTGCACCACGCGCTCCACCACCAGGCGCTGGCGGGGCTCGACGTATTCGTGGTCGAGAACGTCGGCAACCTGGTCTGCCCGGCGGTCTACGACCTCGGGCAGAACGCCAACGTGGTGGTGCTCTCGGTCACCGAGGGCGAGGACAAGCCGCTCAAGTACCCGGTCATGTTCCGCAAGGCCGACCTGGTGGTGCTCACCAAGATCGACCTGCTGCCGCACCTGGACGTCTCGCGCGCCGCGATCGAGGACGCGCTCGCCCGCACCATGCCCGAGCCGGCGGTGATCGCGCTCTCGGCGAAGACCGGCGAGGGCGTCGAGCGCTGGGTCGCCTGGCTGGCGGCGCGGCATGCCGGGCTCGCCGCCGGGACGGCGGCGGCAGGGAGTTGACGTGGACGCCGGCGGGACGTTCGCCCTGCTCACCACTGCGGCTTCGATCGGCGTCGTCCACACGCTGCTCGGCCCCGATCACTACCTGCCGTTCGTGGCGCTCGGCCGCGCGCGCTCGTGGCCGCTGTCGCGCACGCTGGCGCTGACCGCGTGGTGCGGCGTCGGCCACGTCGCCGGCTCGATCGCTCTCGGCGCGCTCGGCGTCGCTTTCGGCTGGGCGCTCTCCGGGCTGGTCGCGGTCGAGGAGCTCCGGGGCCGCCTCGCCGGCTGGCTGCTGCTCGCCTTCGGGCTCGCCTACCTGGCCTGGGGCGTGCGCCGGGGGCTGCGCGAACGGCCGCACCGGCACGCGCACGCCCACGGCGACGGCACCGTCCACGCCCACGGCCACGACCATCTGGGAGAGCACGCGCACCCCCACGACGCCGCGCAGGCGTGGGGAGATGGGCCTCTGCGCCGGTGGCTGGGGCCGTGGACCGTCTTCGTGGTCTTCGTTCTGGGGCCGTGCGAGCCGCTCATCCCGGTACTGATGTACCCGGCCGCCGGCGGCGACTGGGGATCGGTGGCCGCCGTCGCCGCGATCTTCGCGACGGCCACGATCTCCACCATGCTGGTGCTGGTCGGCGCCGCATCGCTCGGTCTCGCCCGCCTCTCGGCCGCTCCACTCGAGCGCTGGTCGCACGCGGCGGCCGGCGCCGCGCTCGCCGCCTGCGGCCTGGCGGTCACGCTCGGGCTCTGACCCGGCGGGCCGGCGCCGCGCCCGTCCCGGCGGCGAAGCTCCGCCTGTCTCAGCAGATGCGCGGCAGCTGCTCGCCGGAGAGCATGTCGACGACGCGCAGGCCTCCGATCGAGCTGCGCAGGGTCACCCGGCCCGGCACGTCCTCGATCACTTCGCCCACGATCGCGGCGTCGCGCCCGAGCGGATGCGAGCGCAGGGCGTCGAGCGCGGTCTCCGCCGCCTCGCGCGCGACGATGGCGAGGAGCTTGCCCTCGTTGGCGACGTAGAGCGGGTCGAGCCCGAGCAGCTCGCAGACCGCCCGCACCGGCTCGATGACCGGGATCGAGGTCTCCTCGAGCCGCACGCCGAAGCCGGCGCGCAGGGCGATCTCGTTGAGGGCGCTCGCCACGCCGCCGCGCGTCGGGTCGCGCAGGACGTGGAGGTCGGTGCCGAGGCGCGCGACCAGGGTCGCAACCAGGCCGTGGAGGGGAGCCGAGTCGCTCTCGATCGCGCTCTCGAACTCCAGCCCCTCGCGCACCGAGAGGATCGCGGCACCGTGCTCCGCGATCGAGCCGGAGAGCAGCACCGCGTCGCCCGGGCGCGCGCGGCGCGGGTCGATCACCAGTCCCGGCTCGACCAGGCCGATGCCGGCGGTGTTGACGTAGACGCCGTCGCCCTTGCCGCGGTCGACCACCTTGGTGTCGCCGGTGACCACGGGCACGCCGGCGGCCGCGGCCGCGGCACGCATCGAGGTCACCACGCGCGCCAGGGTCTCCATCGCCAGCCCCTCCTCGAGGATCAGGGCGCAGGAGAGCGCGAGCGGGCGCGCACCGCACATGGCGAGGTCGTTGACGGTGCCGTGCACGGCGAGCGAGCCGATGTCGCCGCCGGGGAAGAAGAGCGGCCGCACCACGTAGGAGTCGGTGGTGAAGGCGAGCCGGGCGCCGCCGGTGTCGAGCACGGCGCCGTCGTGGAGGACGGCGAGCGCGGCGTTGTCGAAAGCGGGCACGAGCAGGCCCTCGATCAGCTGCTGGGACAGCCGGCCGCCGCCGCCGTGCGCCATCTGAACGGTGGGGTAGTCGGAGAGCGGCAGCGGGCAGGAGCCGCCGAAGGCGGGGTCGGCGATCGGTTCGTCGCTCATGCGCTCCTCGCGTAGCGGTAGTAGGCGGAGCAGGCGCCTTCGGCCGAGACCATGGGTGCGCCGAGCGGGCGCTCGGGCGTGCACTGGCGGCCGAAGGCGGAGCACTGGTGCGGTTTGCGCAGGCCCTGCAGGATCTCCCCGGCGATGCACAGCGGCGACTCCTCCGCCTCGAGACCGGAGACCTCGAAGCGGCGCTCGGCGTCGAAGGCCGCGTACTCCTCGCGCAGGCGCAGTCCCGAGGCGGGGATGGGGCCGATGCCGCGCCACTTGCGGTCGCAGACCTCGAGCACCCGCGCGACCAGGTCCTGGGCGGGGCGATTGCCGTCGCGGGTGACCGCGCGCGCGTACTGGTTCTCGACGCCGTGGCGGCCCTGCTCGAGCGCGCGCACCGCGAGGTGGATGCCCTGCAGCAGGTCGAGGGGCTCGAAGCCGGTGACCACGACCGGGATCCGGTAGCGCTCGGCGATCGGCTCGTACTCCCAGTAACCCATCACGGCGCAGACGTGACCGGCAGCGAGGAAGCCCTGCACCCGGCAGTGCGGCGAGCCGAGGATGGCCGCCATGGCGGGCGGCACCAGGACGTGGGAGACGACCACCGAGAAGTTCGCGAGCCCGAGCCGCGCGGCCTGCCAGACCGCCATCGCGTTGGCGGGCGCGGTGGTCTCGAAGCCGACTGCGAAGAAGACCACCTGCCGGTCCGGGTGCCGCTGCGCCAGCTTCACGGCGTCGAGCGGCGAGTAGACGATGCGCACGTCGCCACCCTCGGACTTCACCGCCAGCAGGTCGGTGGCCGAGCCCGGCACGCGCAGCATGTCGCCGAAGGAGGCGAAGATCACCCCCGGCCGGCGCGCGATCGCGATCGCGCGGTCGATCTGCTCGAGCGGCGTGACGCAGACCGGGCAGCCGGGGCCGTGCACGAGCGTGATCGTCTCCGGCAGCATGCGGTCGATGCCCGAGCGCAGCAGGGTGTGGGTCTGGCCGCCGCAGATCTCCATCAGCGTCCACGGGTGGCGGGCGTCGCGCGCGATGGCGGCGAGCAGGCGGCGCGCCGCCGACTCGTCGCGGTATTCGTCGACGTAGCGCATCGCCTCAGTCTCCCCGGGCGCGCGCGCCGCCCGCGCCGGTGTCCCGCCCGAGCTCGGCGTCGAGCTCGCCGGTGCCGGTCAGGTACTCGAACATCCGCCGCGCCTCCTGCTCGTCGACCTTCGAGATCGCGAAGCCGACGTGCACGATGACGTACTCGCCGACCTCGACCTCCGGCGTGTAGGCGAAGCAGACCTCCTTGACGACGCCGCCGAAGTCGACGCGTCCGGTGGAGATGCCGATGGCGCTGGGCACGATCTCGAGCACGCGGCCGGGGACTCCGAGGCACATGGCGAACTCCTTTCAGCTTCCGGCGCGCACCCGCGCGCGGGCGACGGCGACCTGGCCGAGGGCGATGCCACCGTCGTTGGCCGGGATGGAGCGGTGGAGCAGGACGTCGTGGCCGTCTGCGCGCAGGAGGCCGGCGAGCTCGAGCGTGAGCCGGCGGTTCTGGAAGCAGCCGCCGGTGAGGGCGACGCGCGCCGCGCCGACCCGGCGCGCCACCTCGAGCGCGGCGGCGGCGAGCGCGGCGTGGAAGCGGCCGGCGATGCGCGCCACGGTCGCGCCGCGCGACCGCTCCTCGAGCACCGCCGCCACGAGCGGGCGCCAGTCGAGCTCGAGCAGGGTGGCGCGGCGGCGCTCGCCGGGCGAGTCGAGCTCGAGCAGCGTGGCGCGGCGGCGCTCGCCGGGCGCGAGCGCCTGCGGGGCGGGCGCCTCGGCGAGCGGGAACGGATAGGGGTCGATCCGCGCCGGCCCGGCGGCGAACTCGAGCGCCATGGCGGCCTCGCCCTCGAAGCTGACTCGCCCCGCGAGACCGGCGAGCGCCGCCACGCCGTCGAACAGGCGGCCGGCGCTCGACGTCCAGGGCGAGGCGAAGCCGCCGGCGAGCAGACGGCCCAGTGCCCCGAGCTCGCGCGCAGTGAAGCCGAGCTGCGCGCCGAGGGAGGTCAGGGCCTCGGCGTCCTCGACCTCGGCGGCGAGCGCGAGGGCGACGCGGCGCGGCTCGCGCACCGCCGCCTCGCCGCCGAGCAGGCGGAACGGGCGCAGCCGGGCGACGCGCTCGAAGGCGGTCGCGTCGCCGAGCAGGAACTCGCCGCCCCAGACCGTCCCGTCGGCGCCGTAGCCGGTGCCGTCCCAGGTCACGCCCAGGGCGACGCCCGGCGCGCCGTGCTCGGCGAGCGCGGCGGCGAGGTGGGCGTGGTGGTGCTGGACGGCCAGCGCCGGCAGCGCGGCGGCCGGCCGGCCGCAGCGCTCGAGCAGGCCGCCCTCGGCGCGGGCGGCCGCGAGCGCCCAGCGCGTGGTCGGATAATCGGGGTGGAGGTCGTGGGCGACGAGCGCCGGCGGGGCGTCGTAGACGCGCACGAAATCGAGGATCACGCGCTCGAAGGCGGCCAGCGCCTGCGGCGTCTCCATGTCGCCGATGTGCTGCGACAGGAAGACCTGCCGGCCGACCGCCAGCGCCACCGCGTCCTTCTGGTGGGCGCCGGCCGCCAGCACCGTGGGCCCGTCGTCACCCACCAGCACCGGCAGCGGCGCGTAGCCGCGCGCCCGGCGCAGGAGCTGGGGCGCGCCGTCGAGGATCCAGGCCACGCTGTCGTCGACGTGCCTCGCCACCGGCCGGTCGTGGCCGAGGAAGAGGTCGGCGATGCCGCCGAGACGGGCCGCCGCCTCCAGGTCTTCGATGGCGATCGGCTCGTCGGTGAGGTTGCCCGAGGTGGCGATCACCGGGAAGTCGAGCGCCGCCAGGAGCAGATGGTGCAGGGGCGTGGTGGGCAGCATGACGCCCAGGTTGGGATTGCCCGGCGCCACGCCGTCGGCGAGGCCGGAGTCGTGCCGCCGTTCGAGCAGCACGATCGGGGCCTCGCGGGCGCCGAGCAGCGCGGCCTCGGCCTCCGGCACGTGCGCCACGCGCCGCGCGGCGTCGAGGTCGCGCACCATGATCGCGAGCGGCTTGGCCGGGCGGCGCTTGCGCGCGCGCAGCCGGGCGACCGCGCGCGGGTCGCGGGCGTCGACCAGGAGCTGGAAGCCGCCGAGGCCCTTGAGCGCCAGCACGGCGCCCGCGGCCAGCGCCGCGGCCGCGCGCGCGAGCGCCTCGCCGCCCTCGGCCAGGCGCTCGCCCCGCCCGTCGGAGAGGGCGATCCGCGGCCCGCATCGGGGACAGGCATTGGGCTGGGCGTGGAAGCGCCGGTCGAGCGGGTCCTCGTACTCGCGGCGGCACTCCGGGCACATGGCGAAGCCGCTCATCGTGGTGCGCGCGCGGTCGTAGGGGAGGTCGGAGAGGATGGTGAAGCGGGGCCCGCAGTTCGTGCAGTTGGTGAACGGGTATCCGAAGCGCCGGTCGGCGGGCGCGAAGATCTCGCGCCGGCAGTCGGGGCAGGTCGCGAGGTCGGGCAGGATGACCGCGCTCGGGGCGGCCGCGGCGTCGCTCGCGGCGATCCGGAAGACGCGCTCTCCGGCCGCGGCGATCGCCCGCGTTTCCACCGCCTGCACGACCGCCGGGGCGGGGCGCTCGGCGACCAGCCGGACGCTGAAGCTCTCGACCGCGGCGGGAGTCCCTTCGACCTCGAGGATCACGCCGCGCCCGTCGTTGGCGACCCAGCCCCCGAGCTCGAGCTCGCGCGCCAGCCGGTAGACGAACGGCCGGAAGCCGACACCCTGGACGGCGCCGCGAACCTCGACGTGGAGTCGCGCTCGAGCGGGCATTGCGGCGAAGCTAGCCCCCTACCCGGGGGGACTGCCACGTCCGCGGGGGTGGGCCCCGCCTGCGCTAGAGTGCCGCCCGTGCGACGCTCGCCTGCGCCCGGACGACCCGATGGATCCGCCCTCGCCGCGGCGCGCGGCCGGCGCGCGCGCCGATTCGCGATTCGCCTGCTCCACGCCCGGCAACAGCGCCAGGGTCAGCTGCTCCGCCGGCTGCTCGGCCCCTCCTCCTGGCGCTGCCACCCGCACGCCGCATCCCACCCCGAGCGCGAGCCCGGGGACTGACCTGCCCCCTGCGGCGCCGGAGGCCGCAGCGCGGTTCCGGTCACCAGCCGCGCGCGAGGCGCAGCGCCCCCACCTGCGCCGTGTGGTGGCGGCCGTGCCAGGCGTAGTGGTGGACGCTCCGGCCGAGCGTCCACGGCGCGTCCGGCCACTCGGGATGGAGGAACTGGCGCTCGAGCTCGGCGCTCGTCAGCGCGCGCAGCAGGGCCACCCAGCGCCCGTGGAGCGCGGCCAGGAGATCGAGGGAGACGGCGACCGGCAGCGTGCGCGCGTCGGGCAGCTCGGCCCAGCGCTCCTGCTGGTAGGGCCGGATGGTGGGCCGCTCCTCGGCAAGCGCGAGCCGGTGCCGGCAGTAGGCGTTGATGTGGCTGTCGGCGACATGGTGGACGAGCTGGCGCACCGTCCAGCCGCCCTCCCGGTAGGGCGTGTCGAGCTGGGCGTCGCCGAGCCCGGCGACCGCAGCGGCGAGAGCGGCGGGAAGGGTGGCGATGTCCGCGATGGCGGCCGCGAGGGCTTGGGCGTCGAGCAGCTCCGGCGCGCGCCACGGTCCGATCGGATAGCTGGGGGCGGTCATGGGGAGGCTCGCGAAGGGGCCGGTCGTCGGTGGCGCCCGCCCGGCGGCCCGAGTCCGGCGGACTTCCAGTCGTAGGTGCCGAGGCCCCGGGTCGCCACCTCGTAGATGACCAGGCGCGCGGCCTTGAGCACGGCCGGGTGCCGCCGGAGCAACGAGATGCGATCGTCGAGCTCGGTTTCGAGCGGGCTCGCCAGCTGGCTGACGCGCCGGCCGGTGCGCAGGGCGAGATGCTCCGCCAGGCCCGCGCCGAAGGTCCCGTCTTCCTTACCCTGGAAGACGAGCGAGTAGCTGTCGCCGAGGAGCAGGATGGGCGCCGCCGTCGCGGCCGCGAGGTACGGCCTTCCGTCGGGGCCGAGGACCTCGGTGGCTTCGAACTGGAAGCCGTTCGGCGGCCGGTCGCCGGCGGCGAGGCCCAGCATGCCCAGCAGGTCGCCGCGCAACCGATGCCGGATCGGCCGGCGCCCGAAGCGAACCGGTTCGCCGGGCAGCGTCCCGAAGCGCTGGCTCAGGAACTCGGCCACGGCCGCCGCCGTGAGCTCCATTCCCGCCGGCGTCCAGTGCGTGTCCTGTGTCGCCCACAGGTCGTCGCGCGAGCGAGCGGCCCGAAAGAGCAGTCGCGGCGCATCGAAGACCGCGACCCCGCCCGCCTCCAGCCTCGCCACGAGCTCGTCGAAGTCGGGGTTGACGGGGGCCTCGCGCCAGGCTCGAGGTCGCAACCGCTCCGGGTAGACCTGTTCCTTCTCCGGGATCGGCAGGAAGACCAGACGGGTGCCGCGTCGCTCCAGCGCCCGTCCCAGCCGGAGCAGGCCCGGCACCGGATCGGGCGATCGCGCCGGGTAACGCGTCCATCCGGGACGGGCCCGCCGCTCGAGGACCTCGGGCGCGAGGAACGGCGGGGCGACGACCTGATCGAAGGGGTGCTTGTAGAAGAGCCAGCCCTGCTCGCCCGGCAGGACCTGGGAGTTGCCGTAGCGCAGCTCGTGCAGGAAGAACGACTGCAGGTGCGGGCGGACGAGGCGCGAGAAGGCACTGTCGCGCTCGGCTCGTTCCCGCACCGAGGTGAGCAGCAGGCGGATGCGGTACTGGACGCCCTTGAAGCCGGCGACGCGCCAGGAGTAGGTGATGTGTCCCCAGGAGATGGGGACGATCGGGCCGCGGATTCGGGGCGAGACCTTCCGTCCCTTGAGCGGGACGAGCTCGCTCGCCGCGCCGAGGAAGATGACGAGCACGAAGAACAGGCACGCGCTCCACGCCGCTCGCCGCGAGATGCGGGTGGCCGCGATCTCGGCCAGGGCCTCGGCCTCGCGATCGGCGATGCGGGACGTCCGGTCGGGCTCGGCCATCGCTCAGAAGATGAAGTAGATGAAGGGGTTGTAGTCCTGGGTGGCGAGCATGGCGAGGACCAGCAGGAGCAGGCCGCCGGCGGTCGCGAGGCGAGTCGTGCCGAGTGAGCGCGTCCAGGTCCAGGTCTGGGGGGCGCCCCACGTCACGACCGCCGCCAGGACGAGCGTCGCGACCAGGTAGGGCGAGCGCACGAGGGCGGGCAGGAGCGCCGCCGGAGGGAGGACCGGGGCGAGCCCGAGCAGGCGTGCGAAGTAGTCGAGAGCGGAGGTGAGGTCGGCCGCCCGGAACAGCACCCAGGAGAAGAGGACCAGGACGAAGACGACCGCGATGCGCAGGGGACGGGGCAGCCACGAGTAGAGGCGCTCCTCGCCGACCCGGCGCTCGAGCGCGAGCAGGGCGCCGTGGTAGGCGCCCCAGGCTACGAAGTTCCAGGCCGCTCCGTGCCAGAGGCCGCCCAGCAGCATGGTGATCGCGAGGTTGACGTAGGTGCGACCCGGCCCGCGGCGATTGCCACCGAGTGGAATGTAGAGGTAGTCGCGCAGCCAGGTCGAGAGCGAGATGTGCCAGCGCCGCCAGAAGTCCGTCATCGACGTGGCCCGGTAGGGCGAATCGAAGTTCTTCGGGAAGACGAAGCCGAGCATGAGACCGAGACCGATCGCCATGTCGGAGTAGCCGGAGAAGTCGAAGTAGATCTGGAAGGCGTAGGCGACCAGGCCCTGCCAGGCGTCGAGCACGGACGCCGAGCCGGCGTCGAACACGGCGTCCGCGACGCGCGCGCACGGATTGGCGAGGAGCACCTTCTTGGCCAGCCCCACCGTTAGGAACGCGGCGCCGCGCGCGAACTTCGCGAGGGTGTGGCTCCGGTTCCGCAGCTGGTCCGCGACCTCCGCGAAGCGGACGATCGGCCCGGCCACCAGCTGCGGGAACATCGACACGAAGCAGGCGAAATCGACGAAGCTCCGGATCGCGCGCACCCGCCCCCGGTAGACGTCGATCGAGTAGCTCATCGACTGGAACGTGTAGAAGCTGATGCCGAGCGGCAAGGTCACCCGCAGCGCGGTCTCGATCGCGGCTCCCTCGAGTCCGGCCGCGCGCACCAGACCGTTCCAGCTCTCGAGGCCGAAGTTGAAGTACTTGAAGAACCCGAGCAGGCCGAGGTTCGTGACCAGCGAGAAGAGCAACCAACGGCGCCGTGCGCTCGGCCTCGGCGCGGCGTCCCCGCCGGCCGCCGCGTCCATGCGCAGGCCGGCGAGGTAGTCGACCGCGGTGGAGAAGAGCAGCAGGACGCAGAAGGCCGGGTTCTCCCAGCCGTAGAAGACGTAGGAGAGGAGCGTGAGAACGAGGTGCCGGGTGCGCCGGGGCGAGACGTAGTAGAGGCCGAGCGCGATCGGCAGGAACCAGAACAGGAAGAGATGGGAGCTGAAGACCAAGCTCGAGTCCGGGGGCAGCGGTCGTCCGTCTGGCGGCGCGCGACCCTACCACACGGTCCGCGTCCATTCCCCCTGCGTGATCTCGCGCGCGGCGAGCTGCCAGACCACCACGAGCACGCCGTCGAGCCGCGCCGGGTCGCGCGCGAGCTCGTCGGCGAGCGCCGCGCGCGTCGCCGAGGCGCCGCCCGCGTTGCGCAGGATGCGGTCCACGGGCAGGCCGAGGTGGAAGGCGAGGCGTTCGCCCAGGCCGCCGCCCGCGCCCCAGCCGAGGTCGGACTGCGAGAAGACGGCGGAGAAGCTGTCGCCCAGCAACAGCACGGGGGCGCCGCGGGTGGGCCGGAACGGGGCGCCGTCGGGGGCCGACACCGGACGGATCTCGACGCGCTCGCGCGCCAGGCCGCCTCGCCCGGCGGGAAGGCCGAGCAGTGCGGCGGTGTCGCCGGCGCCCTCGACCGCCAAAGCGCGTTCGAGGTGGCGGCCGGCCTCGCCGGGCGGCAGCGCGGCGACGCCGCGCAGGACCACCGCGAGCTCGCGCGCCACTTCGTCCATGGCCTCGGGCCGCCAGTGGGTGTCGCGGGCGAGGTAGGCGGCGCGCCCGGAGCGAGCGATGCGCGCGAGCCTGGGCGCAGGATCGAGCACCTCGACGCCGGCGCGGTCGAGCGCGGCGCGCCAGGCCGCTTCCGCCGCGGGCCGCAGCGGAGGCACCGGCGCGCCGGCGACGAAGCGCTCCGGCTCGATCGCGAGCTTGACCGGGGCCGGCACCACGACCAGGGCGACGCCCGCCGCCGCGAGCCGGTCCCGGAAGTCGATCACCGCCGCGGCGGCCGCCTCGAGCTCGCCGCTGCGCGCGGGCGAGGTCAGGTGGTCGAAGTCGGGGCGGAAGAAGAGCCAGCCGTCGCGGCCCACGTAGGCGCGCTCGTTGCCGTAGTGGAGCGCGGCCAGGAGCAGCTCCTGCGCCGGCGGGCGCACGCGACGCACGAGCTCCGAGCGGTGGTCGAAGCGCGCCTCCAGCTCCGCGATGATCGCGCGCGCGTGGGCGAGGGTACCGCCGTCCGAGTGGGGGAGCTCGGTCCAGATCTCGGAGCCCTCCCCGAGCGCGGCGACGGTCTCGAGCGCCGGCCCGCTGGCGAGCAGGGCGAGGAAGAAGGCGAGGAGCGTCGCCGCCAGCGGGCGCGCCACGCGCGTCGCGGCGATCTCCTCCCGGGCTTCTTCCTCGCGGCTCGACGGATCGAAATGGGCCATGGGCTCAGAAGAGGAAGTAGAGGAAGGGGTTGAACTCCTGCGTCGCGAGCGCGACCACGGCCAAGGCCAGGCCGGCGGCAGCGAGCACCGCCTTGCCGGGTCCGATCCGCCGCGTCCAGGTCCAGCTCTGGGGCGCGGCCCAGACGACGAGCGCCGAGATCGCGAAAGTGAGCAGCAGATAGGGGCTCGCGGTCAGGCCGGCGAGCAGGCCGGCCTCGGGTCCGGGGCGGGCGAGGCCGAACAGGCGGGCGTAGTACTGGCCCGTGGCGGCGAGGTCGGCGGCCCGGAACGGCACCCAGGTGAGGAGCACGACCAGGAAGGTCGCCGCGGTGCGGCCGGCGGCCGGCAGCCGGCGCCAGAGCCGCTCGGGACCGAACGCGCGCTCGAAGGCGAGCAGGGCGCCGTGCAGCCCGCCCCAGAGCACGAAGTTCCAGGCCGCGCCGTGCCAGAGCCCGCCCAGGAGCATGACCAACGCCAGGTTGACGTAGGTGCGCCGCACACCCCTGCGGTTGCCGCCGAGCGGCACGTAGAGGTAGTCGCGCAGCCAGGTCGAGAGCGAGAGGTGCCAGCGCCACCAGAATTCGGTGATCGAGCGCGACTTGTACGGCGAGGAGAAGTTCTTCGGGAACACGAAGCCGAGCATGAGGCCGAGACCGATCGCCATGTCCGAGTAGCCGGAGAAATCGAAGTAGATCTGGAAGGCGTAGGCGGCGAGCCCGTACCAGGCGTCGAGCGCGGAGGAGCTGGCGGCGTCGAACACCGTGTCGGCGATCTTGCCGCAGGGATTCGCGAGCAGGACCTTCTTCGACAGGCCGACCGAGAGGAAGGCGACGCCGCGCGCGAATTTCGCGAGCGTCGTCTCGCGGCTCGCGAGCTGATCGGCGACCTCCGAGAAGCGGATGATCGGTCCCGCGACCAGCTGCGGGAACATCGACACGAAGCAGGCGAAGTCGACGAAGCTGCGCATCGGCGCGGCGCGGCCGCGCCAGACGTCGATCGAGTAGCTCATCGACTGGAAGGTGTAGAAGCTGATGCCGAGCGGGAGCACCACCGAGAGGGTGGTCGCGACGGTCGCGGCGTCGAGGCCGAGCGCCGTCGCGGCGGCGTTCCAGCTCGCCACCGCGAAGCCGAAGTACTTGAAGAAGCCGAGCAGCGAGAGGTTGGAGACGATCGAGAGCACCAGCGCGGTGCGTTGGGTCCGTGTGCGCGGGCCGCCGGGCTCGAGCGCGGCGAGCGCGCCCCGGGGCCACCAGTGGCCGGTGCCCTGGACGAGGCCCGCGTACCAGTCGATCGCGGTGGAGAGCAGGAGGAGCGCGACGTAGGCCGGGTTCGTCCAGCCGTAGAAGACGTAGGAGGCGAGCGTCAGGACCAGGTTCCGCCACCGCAGCGGCGCGGTGAAGTAGAGCGCGAGCGCGAGCGGGAGGAAGCCGAACAGGAAGAGGTGGGAGCTGAAGACCACCGGCTAGGGCTCCGCGCCGGCGCCCGCGTCGAACCAGAGCCGCGACGCGGCCTCCGGCGGCAGCGTGTCGGAAAGGAAGACGCTGGCCAGCTGCGGCTGGGCGTCCCAGGGCTCGAGGCGGAGACGGCGGCGCGCGCCGATCGGCAGCGCAGCCGCGGCCGCGGGGCGGCCGTCGAGCAGCGCCCAGCGCGCCACGCGCACGGAGCCGGCGCCGGACTGCGGGGCGCCCTCGACCTGCCAGTGCTCGGTCACCAGCGCGCGCCGGTACGGAGAGATCTCGTCGAGCGTGGGCAGGCGCGAGCGCGCGCGCAGGGTGGCTTCGACCTCCAGCGTCTCGACGCGCGGTGCGCCGGCGATCTCCTCGAGCACGCGCGCGGCCTCCGCTGCGACCTCCTCGGCGGTGAGCTCGCGGGCGTGGATCGCCAGGTGAGAGAGCCGTCCGCGGAACGACCCCGCCAGGCCGGGCTCGGCGCCGAAGGTGAGCTCGCGCGCCCGCCAGGGGAAGAAGTCCCCGCGCCAGGCCGGCGCGCCCGCCGGCGCGCCGTCGAGGAAGATGCGCAAGCGCCCGGGCGAGTAGGTGAACGCGACGTGGTGGAGTCCGCTCCCGGGCGGCAGGGCGAGCACCGCCGGCACGCCCCCGCCGGGGCCGGTCTCGCCGGTGCGCACGCGCAGCTCGAGGCCGGCGCCCGAGTGTCCGACCCAGAGGCCGCGCTGGCGCGGTCCCGAGCCGAGCGCGAGGACGGGGACGGCGGCGCCCGCTGTCGATCCCGCCGGCTCGACCAGCAGCTCGACCGTCACCGCGTTGGCGGCGCGCAGCGCGTCGGCGACGCGGGCCGCGCTCGCGGGCGCGGCGGCGGCCGAGCCGCCGGCGAGCACCAGCCGGCCCAGCCGGTCGGTCCAGGTCTCGCCGCGCTCCTCGAGGATCTCGCTCGCCGCGCCCTCCTGGTGGCGGTTGGCGCGCTCGGCGGCC
Organism: Acidobacteriota bacterium; assembly: GCA_017860005.1. Classification (GTDB taxonomy): domain Bacteria; phylum Acidobacteriota; class Thermoanaerobaculia; order Multivoradales; family JAGPDF01; genus JACTMI01. Next base: position 26,748 of record JAFNAE010000013.1, read on the forward strand.
TGCCAGACGAAGACCAGGCCCTCGCGCGCCGCGGGCCAGCCGCTCTCGGCGAGCGGCCGCGCGGCGGGAGCCGGCGGCGCGAGCCGGGGCGGCGCCAGGTGGCCGGCGCGCCAGACGTCCGGGTAGCGGTCGATGGCCGGGTGCGCGGTGACCCGCACCGCCCGCTCTCGCGGCAGCAGGGAGGCCGGATCGAGGCGCTGCAGGAAGACGTCGTAGTCGGCGCGGAAATGGTCGTGCTCGTCGTTCGAAGCGGCGAGCGCGAGCAGCGAGCGATCGCGCGAGAGCATCGGGAAGTAGAGGTAGCCGCGGTCGCCCGGCAGCCGGGGGTCGTGCTTGGCGAGCACGGTCCAGGTGCGCCGCGTGGCGAGCTCGACGCCGTCGATCGGCCCGCCGGCGCCGGCCGACCAGATCCCGACCTCGCCGTCCGGTGCGACCCAGGCCTGGCAGCCGCCGAGCGGCGTCGAGACGCGCACCTCGCCGGTGGCCGGGTCGCGCGGGGAGAAGTGGGCCGTCGAGGAGGTCGCCCAGCGGCCGGTCGGGTCGATCAGGTAGCCCTCGCCGCGCGGCGGCCCGCGCGAGAGCAGCCGGTCGGTGCCGGTCGACAGGTCGATCAGGCGGGAGTCGCCGGCGCCGTCGATGAACGAGAGCTCGTCGTCGCTCCACCAGAGCGCGGCGCGGTGCTCGCCGTAGTGGCGCGCGGAGGCGAGGCGCCGGTCGCGCCGGCCGTCGGTCTCGACCAGGCGGAGCTCGCCGGCCGTCTCGGGCGGCGCGTACTTGCGGCGGCCGGCGGGCATCGACAGGTAGGCGACGCGCGCTCCGTCGGGGGAGAGGTGCGCGCAACAATGGTCGCGCCCGGCCTCGTCGGTGGAGAGGCGGCGCGCCGTCCCGCCGTCGAGCGGCCGGATCCAGATCCGGAACTCGCCCTCGCGATTCGACTCCCAGACCACCCAGCCGGAGCCGAGGCCAGCGGCCGCGAGGTCGCCCTCGAGCGCGGTCTCGCCGCGGGCGGGCGCGGCTTGGCCGGCGGGCACCGGCGCGCAGGCAGGGCAGACTGCCGCCAGCAGGAGCGCGAGGGGGGGCGCCAGTCGGGCGGCGAGCGGGCGCTGCGGGGTCTCCACCTCCCGATTCTACGGAGCGCGGGAGCTCACCGGGGCGCGAGGCCGGCGCGGCGCGCCACCGCCTCGCCGAGGCGCTCGTAGTCGGCCTCTTCGTTGTAGATCTGCGCGGAGATGCGCAGGCGCAGCTCGCCGCGCCAGGCGTGGACCTGGACTTCGATGCCGTCCTCGAACAGGAGCGCGTCGCGCAGGCGCGCGGCGGCTTCGCGGTCGGAGCCGAGCGCGGCGGGCAGGGGCACGGTCGCCATCGTGCCGATCATCGACTCGGGCGTCCCGAAGCGGGTCCGCCAGCGCTCGGCCAGGGCGCGCGCGGCGTGCCAGGCGAGGCCGTGGTTCCAGTCGCGCACCGCCTCGAACCCCATCTCGCGCATCATCGCGAGCGCCGCGGGCGCGGTCAGGTGGGGGGTCGGGTCACGCGTGCCGGGCAGGTCGAACTCGGCCGTGAAGCCCTGCCCGAGGCCCCACGAGACGACCGCGGGATGCAACCCCTCGCGCGTCTCGGGCGGCGCCCAGAGGAGGCCGGAGCTGCGCGGCGCCCAGGCCCACTTGTGGAGGTTGCCGACGTACCAGTCGGCGCCCAGCGCCGGCAGGTCGAGAGCGATCGCGCCGGGCCCGTGCGCGCCGTCCACCAGCACGCGCACGCCGCGCGCGCGACAACGGGCAGCGATCTCGGCGACCGGCACCACCAGCGCGCTCTCGGCGGTGACGTGGTCGACGAGCGCCAGCCGCGTGCGCGGGCCGAGGCCGGACACCACGGCCGCGACCAGGTCGCCGGGGCCGCGCACCGGGTCGGGCGTCTCGACCACGCGCACGGTCGCGCCGCGCACGCTCGCGGCATGGCGCGCGGCCGCCACCACGCCGCCGTAGGCGAGGTCGAGGACCACCATCTCGTCCCCGGGCTCGAAGGGGAACGAGCGCAAGACGGCGTTGGCGCCGGTGGTGGCGTTGTCGACGAAGACGAGGTCCTCGCCCCGCGCCCCGAAGCACGCGGCGACCTCGTCGGCCGCGGCGCGCAGGCGGGGGGGCTCCGCGCGCGGCCCGCCGACGCGCACCGCGGTGAGCTCGCGCAGCAGGAAGCGGGCGGGTTGGCGCTCGACCTCGTCGCGCAGCGCCTGCTGGGCGGCCAGCACCCGGCGCGGAGTCGCCCCGACCGTGCCGTGATTGAGGTAGAGGATCCCGGGCTCGAACGCCCACAGGTCGAGCCGGGCGCGGCCGAAGGTCGTCATCGCGCGGAGGCGTTCGAACGCACCGGCTCAGAGCAGGCCGGTGACGCGCACCACTTCCTCGAAGCTGGTGATCCCTTCCGCGAGCTTGCGCAGCGCCGACTGGCGCAGGGAGCGCATGCCGTTCTTGATCGCCTCGCGCTTGATCTCGGGGGCGTCCTTGCCCTCCACGATCAGCGGCTTGATCGCGTCGTCGACGGCGAGGATCTCGAAGATGCCGCACCTGCCCAGGTAGCCGGTGCCGCGGCACTCGTGGCAGCCCTGCCCCTCCTTGACCCGCACGCGCTTGCCGGCGGGCACGGTGAGCCGGAGCGAGGCGGTCTCCTCCGGGTCGAGGCTGCGCTCGGCCGCGCAGTGGGGGCAGATCTTGCGCACCAGACGCTGGGCCATGGCGCCGATCAGCGTCGAGCTGATCAGGAAGCGCTCGACGCCGAGGTCGGTGAGCCGGGTGATCGAGCTCGCGGCGTCGTTGGTGTGCAGGGTGGAGAGCACGAGATGGCCGGTGAGCGCCGCCTGCACCGCGTACTGCGCGGTCTCCGGGTCGCGGATCTCGCCCACCATGATCACGTCGGGATCCTGGCGCAGGATGTGGCGCAGTGCGTTCGCGAAGTCGATACCGATCTTGGGCTGGACCGCGGTCTGGTTGAAATCGTCGATCACCATCTCGATCGGATCCTCGATGGTGGTGATGTTGGTCTCGTGGCGGGCAATCGACTTGAGCGCCGAGTAGAGAGTGGTGGTCTTGCCGGACCCGGTCGGGCCGGTGACGAGGAGGATGCCGTGCGGCCGGGTGATGAACTCGTTGAAGTGCATCATCTCCTCGGGATAGAAGCCGAGCGAGGAGAGGTCCTGGGTGAGCACGTCGGGATCGAAGATGCGCAGCACGATCTTCTCGCCGAAGGCGACCGGCAGCGACGAGACGCGCAGCTCGACTTCCTTGCCGCCGCGCATGGTCTTGACGCGGCCGTCCTGCGGGCGCCGCTTCTCGGCGATGTCGAGCCTGGACATCGTCTTGATGCGTGAGATCACCGCGTTGTGGACGATCTTCGGCATGGTCTGGATGTCGTGCAGCACGCCGTCGATGCGGAACCGGATCAGCGACGCCTCGCGCTTGGGCTCGATGTGGATGTCGCTCGCGCGCGAGTCGAAGGCGTGCTGGAGCATGAACTCCACCGCATTGACGATGTGCTGGTCGCTCGACTCGATCTCGGCCTCGTTCTTCATGCGCACGAGCTGCTCGAGATTGCCGAGGTCGATGCCCGCCGAGAGGTCCTTCTCGGCGCGCTTGACGGAATGCCGGAGGCCGTAGAACTCGGTGATCGCGCGCAGGATCTCGGGCTCGGACGCGACCTGGAGCTCGATCTCGCGTCCGGCGATGCGGCGGAAGGAGTCGATGCCCTCGATGTCGAACGGGTTGGCGCAGGCGACGCGCAGCTTCCCGGCCGCCATGTTGATCGGGATCATGCGGTGGCGCTTGGCGAAGGGACGCGAGACGCGCGCCTCGATGAAGTCGGCGTCGAGCGCGAGCGAGTCGATGCGCACGTACTCGAGCTTGGCCTCGTCGGCGAGCGCGCGTGCGATCTCGGGCTCGCCCACGGCGCCGCCCGGCTCGCGCAGGTTCGGGAAGCGGAAGCTCGACACCAGGTCGTAGGCGACGGCCTTCTGCTCGTAGGTCATCGCCGTGCGCACGCGGTCGCCCATCTGGCGCGCCTCGCGCTTGACGTCCTCGGCCTGCTCGCGGGTGATCAGGCCCTGGCGCGCGAGCACGTCGGCCACGAATGCCGGTGACAGCGACATCGGCGGGAGTGTACCGGATGCGGCCGGGTCCGGGGACCGTCCGCGGCGGGCGGGCGGGTGGCGGGCCCGCGCCGGTCGCGGGCCCGCCTGCGCCGCAGCGAGAATCGGCCCGACTACGGCTCCACCGACGACCAGCGCGCGGCGTCTCCCGACTCGAAGCCGTCGCGCAAGAGCGCGGCGGAGTGGAAGACGTTCACCGCCCCGGCCTCGGCGAAGCCGGCGAGGGCGTCGTAGGGGGCGCCGATCGCGAGGTCCATCCCGGAGTGCCCCGAGAAGCGCCCGGCCGCGAGGCCGAATCCGAAGCCGTCGTCCTGCTCCGACGGGTCGAGGGCCTGGAGCCAGATCTGGTCGCGGGCGGCGCTCAGACCGGTGACGGGCTCGCCGTGGACGACGTGCACCAGGCCGGCGTCGACGAGCGGGCCGAGGTCCTCCTGCGAGACGCCGATCACGAGATCGTCGGCGCCGTCGGCGTCGAAGTCCCCGGTCGCGAGCATGCTGCCGAACCGGTCGTACTCCTCGGTGTGCTCGGGGTTGAGGTCCTCCTGCAGCCAGAGCTGGTGGGGTCCGCCGTCGAAGTCGAGGACGTTGACGCATCCGACCTGGAGCTCCCCGGCGCCCTCGTCGTCCTCGTTGGGCACGCCCACCGCCAGCTCGTCGACGCCGTTGCCGTCGAAGTCTCCGGCCGCGAGCGCCCAGCCGAACGCGTCGGAGCCCTCGGCGACGCCCGGCACGCCCGCGCTGTCCTGGGTGTACTCGGCGGCGAGGATCGCCCCCGCCAGGTTCGAGAGCACGAGCACGCGTCCGCCGTCGGGCGCGCTCCCCGAGGCCGCCGAGAAGACGGCGCCGACCGCGAGCTCGTCGCCGGAGAAGAGGTAGTTGAAGTTGCCGGCGGCGAGCGAGAAGCCGAGCAGCTCGTCCTCCTCGGGCGCGCCGGGCAGCCCGTTGCCGCGAAACAGCACGAGGTCGCCGGTGCCGGTCAGGCCCGAGGCCGCGGAGCCGAACAGGACGTGCACCGCGCCCGCGCCGTCGACCGTGGCGGCCTCGATGTCCTCGCCGGGCGCGCCGATCGCGAGGTCGTCGAAGCCGTCGGCGTCGAAATCGCCGGCGGCCAGGCTCTGCCCGAAGTAGTCGTAGGGCTCGGGGTTGGCGCTGATCCCACCGGCCCCCTGCCGGAAGAAGGTGTTGCCGGTGGCGGTCAGGCCGCTCGGGCTGCCGTAGAGGATCTGGATCGCGCCCGCGTTGGTCACCGTTCCGATGTCCTCGCTGGAGATGCCGATGGCGAGGTCGGCGCAACCGTCGCCGTCGAAGTCACCGGTGGCGAGGGCTTCGCCGAAGCGGTCGCCGGCCTCTTCCTCGGCTGCGGCGAGGGACTGCTGGTCCCAGAGCTGGTGACCGGCGGCGGAGAGGCCGGCCTCGCCGCCGTAGAGGACCATCACGTAGCCGACGTCCGCGACGGCGCCGAGCTGGTCGTCGTCGTCGGGCACGCCGACGGCGAGGTCGTCGAATCCGTCGCAGTCGAAGTCGCCGGCGGCGAGCGCCCAGCCGAAATGCGCATCGGCCTGGAGGGAGCTCAGCAGCTCGGGCGAGCCCTCGTTCCAGAGCTGGACGGGGGGCGACTCGAGCTGGGCTGCGAGCGGCGGGGCGAAAAGCAGGAAGGCGAGGGCGAAGCGCGCGTTGCTCGACATGGCAAACCTCCTGGTAGCGGTGACCGCGAATGGTGGGCGCTCCGGCCGCGCGCGTCTTTCCGCCGCCGTTACCGGACGATTACGGGCCGCTTCCCCTTTCCCTAGAATGGATAAATGGGAGATCGGGAAGCCCGGGAGCGCACCTTGGGCGCCTTCGAGGTCGGCCGGTGGCGGGCCGAGCCGGGTCTCAATCTCCTGCGCGACGCGGCCGAGGAGCGCCCGGTCGAGCCGCGCGCGATGGACGTGCTGGTCTGCCTCGCGCGACACGCCGGCGAGACGGTCTCCAAGGAGACCCTTCTCGCAGAGGTCTGGGGTGGCGCCTTCGTCGTCGAGGGCGTGGTCGCCAAGACCGTCTTCGCGCTCCGCCAGGCGCTGGGCGACGACGCCGACGAACCGCGCTTCATCCTGACCGTGCCGCGGCGGGGCTACCGGTTGATCGCGCCGGTGCGCACGACGGCGGTGAGCGCCGACGCCGACCTGGCGTCCGAGCCGGTGCCCGTCCCGGCGCGGGCCGGAGGACGTCGCGCGCTCGCCGCCCTGGCGCTGCTGCTCGTCGTCGGCGGCGCGGGCGCGGTGGGGCTCCTCCGCGCGCGTCGCGCAACCCCGGAGCCCGCCGGTCCCGCGCGCTTCGAGCGGCTGGCCGTGGCGCCGTTCGAGGCGCTCGGCAGCCCGGCCGAGAGCGAGGCGCTGGCCGCCGCGTTGCGCGCCGAGTTGGTCGCGGAGCTCGTCCGCTTCCCGCGCCCGCGCGTCCACCTGCTCGAGGCGAGCCAGGTCGCCGGCAGCGGCGCGCTCGTCCTGGCGCGCGCGATCGGGTCCGACGGCATGCTGCGCGGCAGCGTCGCGGTCCTGCCCGGGCGCGTGCGGGTCGACCTCCAGCTGATCGACGCCGGCACCGAGGAGGTGCGCTGGACGACCAGCGTCGAGCGGCCGCCGAACGAGCTCTACGCGCTCGGGCGGAGGCTGGCGGCGGCGGTGGCGGAGCGCGTGGAGGCGGCGGGCGCGGAGAGGCGCCTGCTGCCGGTCGAGGGACGGCCGCCGATCCCTCCCGAGACGTACCGGAGCTTCCTCGAGGCGCGCTTCCTCTGGTCCCGGCGCGGTATCGAGGACCTCCAGCGCGCGCGCGAGCTGTTCCGGCGCATCACCGACGAGGCGCCCGCCTTCGCCGCCGGATTCGCGTGGCTGGCGCTCGCCGAAGTCACCAACGTCAACTACCGCGGCGGAGATGCTCGGGCGGGCCTGAGCCGCGCCGAGGCGGCGGCCGGGCGCGCCCTCGAGCTCGATGCGGAGGAGCCGGTCGCCCACGTGGCGGCGGGGCTGGTGTCGATGAACCTCCGCATGGCCCCCGAGGAGGCGGTCGCCTCCTACCGGCGTGCCACCGAGCTGGCACCTAGCTTCGCTCCGGCCCACCAGCTCCTGGCCGAAGCCTGCTCGGCCGCGGAGCGTCATGAGGAGGCGGTCGCCGCAGCCGGCGAGGCGGTGGCCCTCGAGCCTTTCTCGCCGGTCATGCACGGCGTGCGCGGGCTCGTGCTCCATGCGGCCGGCCGGCCCGGCGAGGCCCTCGAAGCGCTCGACCGGGCCCTCGTGCTGGCGCCGCGGTTCGCCTGGCTCCATCGCTACCGCGCCTACGCGCTCGCCCACCTCGGTCGTCCCGACGACGCGGCGCGGGAGTTCCTCGAGGAGGCGCGTGGCGTCGGCGAGAGCGCCGAGTCGCTGGCGGCGCTCGAGCGCGCGATCGCGTCGCAGGGGCTCACGGGCTACTGGCGTTGGCGACTGGACCGGCTGACGGCCCTCGAGCAGCGCGGGATCGTCCTGCGCCCGACCCAGAAGGCCGAAGCGCTGGCGGCCCTGGGCCGCGGCGAGGAGGCGCTCGCGGCGCTGGCGCGGGCGCCGGCGGCGCTCGACGGCGAGTACTTCGTCCACTACCGGACGAGCCCCGCTTTCGACGAGCTGCGCAAGGACGTGCGCTTCCGCGCGCTCTACGCGCGCGGCGGCGGATAGGCTCGCGCCGTGTCGGCGTCCACGGCCATGGCATTTGCCGTCGCGGCGGCGGTCGGATGGGCCCTCTTCGACCTCGCGCGGCGCGGGCTGGCCGACCGCATGGGCGCCTGGGCGCTGGTGGTCTGGCTGACCCTGGGCGCGCTGCCGCTGGTCGGCGCCTCGGCGGTCGCGGCCGGTGACTGGCGGGTGACGCCCGGTTACTGGACGCCCGCCGTCGCCTCCGTGCTGCTCAACGTGGGGGCGAACTTCGGCTACTTCCGTGCCTTCCAGCTCTCGCCGATCTCGGTCACCCTGCCCATGCTGACCTTCACGCCGCTGTTCGCGTCGCTGCTCGGCGCCGCCTTCCTGGGCGAGCCGCTCGGGCCGCGCGCGACCGCCGGGGCAGCGCTGGTGGTGGCGGGTGGCCTGGCGGTCGGACTGCGCCAGGGGGGGCTGCGCTTCGAGGCCGGAAGCGCCTGGATGCTCGCGGTCGCCTTCCTCTGGTCGGCGACGCTCCTGCTCGACAAGCGGGCGCTCGCGTTTGCGAGCCCTTATCTGCACGCCGTCGTGCTCAACGCCGGGGTCGCGTTGGGGGGCGCCGGGGCGCTCGTCCTCGCCGGCGGCGCCCGCCGGGAGCTGGCTTCGGTGCGCGGCAACGCGGGCCGGCTCGCGCTGGCGGTGGCGATCGGCGCCGCCGCCCTCGTCGTCCAGCTGCTCGCCCTGCGCGCGCTGCCGATGGGGGGCATCGAGACGCTCAAGCGCGGCGTGGGGGGGTTCTCGGCGGTCCTGCTCGGCCGTCTCCTCTTCGCCGAGCCGCTCACGCTGCGCAAGGTGGCCGGAGTCGCCCTGATGACGGCGGGCGTCGCGCTGCTGCTGCTCGACGGGGGCTGGGTTCGATAGAGTAGCCGATCGAGCCTTCGTCCCCGGACCGGAGGCACGGCCCTCGCCCGATGCCCTTGCGCCCGCCGCGCTGCGCGCGGCTCCTCGTCGTCGCCCCGCTCCTCGTGGCGCTGTGGGCGGGTCACGCCTCGCCGGCCGCAGCGCGGCCACGCGACCCGTTCGACTCCGGGGTGCCCTTCGTGCGCGCCTTCGAGGTCGCCGACGGCGTGCCGCAGAACACCGTGCACACCCTGCTCCTGGACCGCGAGGGGTTCCTCTGGGCCGGCACCCAGGACGGCCTGGCGCGATACGACGGGCGGGCGTGGACCGAGCTCGAGCTGCCCAGCCGCGAGCGCTCGAACTTCGTGCGCTTCCTGCACCAGAGCGCGGACGGCGCGCTCTGGGTGGCGACCCAGGGCGCGGGCCTGTTGCGCTGGTCCGACGGCGCCTGGACCTCGTTCGAGCCCGCCAACGGCTTCCCGGACGAGCGCGTCAACGCGATCGCGGAGACCGACGGGCCCTCCGGCCACTGGATCTGGGCGGCAACGCACTCGGCGGGCCTCTACGGTTGGGACGGCCGCGCCTGGCGCGGGTGGACGGTGGCGGAGGGACTGCCCGCCGACCGGATCTGGGATCTCCGCCCGGTCGAGGCCGGCGCGCAGGTGCGCCTGTGGCTGGCGACCGAGGGAGGGCCGGCCTATCTCGAGCTCCCGGAAGGGCGTGTGGTGGTGCCCGCCGGAGCCCCGGCGTCGAACGCCAGCAGCGTCGAGGCGCTGAGCGCGCCGGAGGGCGGCGAGCCCGAGATCTGGGTCGGCCTCTACGGCGCCGGCCTGGTGCGCTACCGGGACGGCGCCTGGCAACGGCTGGGCGCGGCGGAGGGCCTGCCCTCGCCCTTCGTGACCGATCTCGCGACGCGGCCGGGCCGGCCGGGGGAGCTCTGGGTGGCGACCGACGGCGGCGGACTCGCCCGCCTCGCCGGCGGCGTGCTCGAGCCGGTCGAGCTGGGGCCGAGCCTGTCCTCGCGCGCCGTCTACCGCGTGCTCGAGACGACCGGTGCCCAGGGCGCCGACGCGGTCTGGGTGGGCACCCGCAACAACGGCCTGCTGCGCCTGATGCGGGGCCACTGGCGCTCGTTCGTGCCCTTCCCGGAGATCCCGCGTTCGACGGTCTCGGCACTGCTCGTGCGCGACGACGCACCGGACGGGCCGGAGCTCTGGCTGGGCACCGACGGCTACGGCGTGGCGCTCTGGCACGAAGGCAGGTGGCGGCGCTTCAGCCGGGGCACCGGCGCGCTCGGCCACGACTCCGTGCTGGCGCTGGCCGAGACGCGCGGCATCGGGGGACGCCGGCTGGTGTGGGCCGGCACCCGCAACGGCGGCCTCTCGGTCTGGGACGGCGCGCGCTGGCGGCGCCACGACCGCGCGAACGGCGCCGGCCTGCCCAGCGACCTCGTGCAGGCGCTGCTCGAGACCCGCGACGAGGCCGGCCGGGGGACGCTCTGGGTGGGCACCCGCGAAGGGGTTGCCCGCTACGACGGCGAGCGCTGGCGGAACCTCGCCACGGAGCCCGGCTGGCCGACCAGCTCGGTGCTCGCCCTGCTCGAGGACCGTACGCCGGAAGGCCGCATGGCGCTCTGGATCGGGACCTCGACCGGTCTCTACCGATGGAGCGACGGAGCGATCGCCCACTGGGACGCGGCGGGGGGTCTGCCGAATCCGACCGTGCACGCCCTCTTCCTGCGCCCCGGCGCGGGGGCCCGGCGCGAGCTCTGGATCGGCACCGACGGCGGAGGCGCCGCCCTGCTCGATCCCGACCGGCCCGCGGCGCCGGTGCGCGCGCTCTCGGAGCTGGGCGTGGCGCGCCTGCCCAACGGCGTCGTCTACGCGATCGTCGCCGACCGGTCCGGGCGGCTCTACCTGCCGACCAACCGGGGCGTGGTGCGGCTCACCCTGCCGGGCGAACCCGGAGCCGCGGCCGGCGTGGAGCTGCTCGACTTCGAGCACGGCCTGCCCTCCAGCCAGGCGAGCCGCGGCGCCACGGCGGTCGACCACCTGGGCCGCGTCTGGGTCGGCACGGTGGGCGGCGCGGCGGCGCTCGACCCGGCCAACGAGCCCGACGACCGCAGCCCGAAACGGATCTCGCTTCTGGCGACGGTCGCGGACGGCTCGGGTCGCCGCGTCGGTGGCGGCGAGGAGCTGTCGCACCGCGACGGGCGCATCCTGTTCCGCTACGCGCTGCTCTCCTTCTTCGGCGAGCCCGCGACCCGCTACCGCACGCAGCTCGACGGGCTGGAGGAGATCGCAACCGACTGGACGGCGACCTCCGAGCGCGAGTTCGCCAAGCTGCCGCCGGGCGCCTACGTCTTCCGGGTCTGGGGACGTGACGCCCACGATCGTGTGTCGGGACCGGTCGAGCTCGCGTTCACCGTGTTGCCCGCCCCCTGGCAGACGGTCTGGGCGCGCCTCACGGTGCTCGGCGTCGCGCTGGTCGGGGTCCTGTTCCTGCTGCAGGGGCGGGCGCGCGTCCATGCCCGGCGCGAGCGGGAGCTCGAGGAGCTGGTGGCGGCGCGCACGTCGCGCCTCCAGCGCGCCAACGCGCTGCTCATCGAGCTCTCCTACGTGGACGCGGTGACCGCGATTCCCAACCGGCGCCGTTTCGACGAGCTGCTGGGCGCGGAGTGGAAGCGCGCGGTCCGCAGCCACGCTCCGATCGCGGTCGCCATGGTGGACATCGACCGCTTCAAGGCCTTCAACGACAGCCTCGGCCACCCGCGCGGCGACGACTGCCTGCGCCAGGTGGCGGCGGCGCTGGCCGACGCGCTGTCGCGCGCCGGCGACGCCATCTGCAGGTTCGGTGGCGAGGAGTTCGCGGTGCTGCTGCCGGTGACCGATCTCGAAGGCGCGGTCAACGTCGCCGAGCACCTGCGGCGCCGGGTGGAGGCGCTGGCGGTTCCGCACCCGGCCTCGGACGCCGCGCCGGTGGTCACGGTCAGCCTCGGCGTCGCCGCGGTCACGCCGGAGGTCGGGCTCGACCCCAAGGTCCTGATCCGCGCCGCCGACCGCGCCCTCTACGACGCCAAGCGGGCGGGCCGCAATCGGGTCGTGGCGAGCTCCGGCGCAGCTTCCTGACCGGCGCGCGGACCAGACCTCAGCCGCGCGCGGGCCAGGCGCGCTCGAGGGCGCGACTGGCCTCGAGGTGGGCGAGCAGCTCGGCCATCGAGTCGCCGCCGTACTTCTCGAGCGCGGCGTCGGCGAGCACCAGCGCCAGCATCGCCTCGGCGATGACCCCCGCGGCCGGCAGCGCGGTGACGTCGCTGCGCTCGTACTGCGCGGCGGCAGGCTCGAGGGTGTCGAGGTCGACCGAGGGCAGGCCGTCGCGCAGGGTGGAGATCGGCTTCTTGATCAGCGTCACCACGACGTCCTCGCCGTTGGTGATGCCTCCCTCGAGACCGCCGGCGCGATTCGTCGCGCGCCGGAAACCGCCCGCCGGGCCGAGCTCGATGGCGTCGTGCGCGACGCTCCCGAAGCCGCGGCTGGCGGCGAGCGCGGCGCCGATCTCGACGCCCTTGACCGCCGGGATCGAGAGCATCGCCTGGGCGATGCGGCCGTCGAGCTTCTCGTCCCAGGCGACGTGGGAGCCGAGGCCCACGGGCACGCCGTGAGCGATCACCGTCACCGCGCCGCCCAGCGTGTCGCCGGCGGCGCGCGCCTCGTCGACGAGCGCCACCATGGCGGGCTCCAGCTCGCGCCGGATCGCGCGCAGCGGGGAGCTGTCGTCGACCGCCGCGACCTCCGGCCAGGCCGGCACCGGCAGGTCGGCGCCGATCGTGCCGAGCCAGCGCACCCCGCTCGCCAGCTCCACGCCGAGCTCGCGCAGCAACATCTTGGCGAAGGCCCCGGCGGCCACGCGCGCGGCGCTCTCGCGCGCCGAAGCGCGCTCCAGGATGTCGCGCAGGTCGCGGCGCAGGTACTTGACCCCGCCCGCCAGGTCGGCGTGTCCCGGGCGCGGGCTCTTCAGGCGCCGTAGCTCGGCGAACGCGGCGTCCACCTCGCGCGCGTCCATCGCTCGCCGCCAGTTGGGCCAGTCCAGGTTCTCGATCCAGAGCGCGACCGGCGAGCCGAGGGTGGCGCCGCCGCGCACGCCCCCGCGCACTTCGGCGCGGTCGGCCTCGATCTGCATCCTGCGCCCGCGCCCGTGCCCGTGCTGCCGGCGGGCGAGCTCGCGCCCGAGCAGCTCGAAGTCGACCGCGAGGCCGGCGGGCAGACCCGAGAGGATCGCAGTCAGGCCGGGGCCGTGACTCTCGCCGCCGGTGGCCAGGCGCAGCCGTCGGAGCATGGCCGGAGCTTACCCGAGGCCGCTCGCGCCCGCTCGCTCAGGCGCCGGGCAGGAATCGCTCGAAGGGGCCCTTGAGCTGCGCGGGGAAACGCACCGGTCGGCGCGTCCCGGCGTCTACCCAGACGTGCTCGGTCGAGCCGGTGGCGAGCAGCTCGCCGCCGCGCTCGATGCGGTAGGCGAAGGTCACGGCGCGGCTGCCGACCCGCTCCACCCAGCACGCGGCGCGCACCCGCTCGCCGTAGCGCGCCGGAGCGCGGTAGGAGAGCTCGGCGCCGGTGACGAGCAGGAGGAGTCCGCGCCTCTCGATCTCCGCATAGTGGAATCCGGCCTCGAGGCAGAGACGCGTGCGCGCGAGCTCGAACCAGACCAGGTAGTTGGCGTGGTGGACCACGCCCATCTGATCGGTCTCGGCATAGCGGACCTCGATCTCGACGTCGACGTGGTGGGGCGGCAGGCGGCGCATCGCGCGACAGCTTAGCCGACGCGCTCGGCGTCTCCTCCGTTTTCCCGCCCCGTGGGGTAGGGTAGGGGCCTATCCTGAGGAGGAGGGACTCATGAAGAAGCGCACCCTGTTCGTTGCCGCTGCGGCGCTGCTGGCCTTCGGCCTGCCCGCGCTCGCCCAGAAGAACCCCACCGTCGCCAGCATCACGGTCTGGAAGACCCAGCCCGGCGCCGGAGCCGCCTTCGCCGAGGGGCGCAAGAAGCACATGGACTTCCACCGGCAGCAGAAGGACGCCTGGGGCTGGCACACCTGGGAGATCATCGCCGGCGAGCGCGAGGGCCAGTTCCTCACCGGCACCTTCGGCCACTACTGGAAGGACTTCGACGGGCGCGAGGCGTTCGACGCCCTCGACGGAGCGGACAGCGCCAAGAACCTGATGCCCCACGTCGCCAGCGCCGAGACCTCCTACTGGGCCTACCTGACCGACTCCAGCCGGCCGCCGGCCGCCGATGCGGCGCCGCCCGCCTTCCTGCAGATCGCGCACTACTACGTCAACGTGGCCGATACGCCGCGCTTCGAGGACGCGCTCGAGGAGGTCAAGGCCGCGCTCGACAAGGTCGAGTGGCCGGTCCACTCGCGCTGGTACCGGCTGATCAGCGGTGGCCGCGGACCGCAGTACGTGCTCTCCACCGGGCGCGCCAACTGGGCCGCCTTCGCGCCGCCCGAGAAGACGCTGCTCGAGGGGCTCACCGAGGCGGTGGGGGCTCGGCGCGCCACCGAGCTGCTCGATGCCGTGCGCGAGAGCACCAAGTACATCGAGACCGAGATCTTCGCCTACCGCGCCGACCTGAGCTACGAGCCGGCGAAGTAACGCGAGCCGGGCGGGCGAGGTCGCCGCCGCCGCGCGGCGCAGGGCATCCTGGCCGTCGGCCATCGCGCGACGGCCGCAGCCTCGCCGCCCCTCTCCACCGAATTAGAAGAGATGGCTCCAGCCGCCGGGGAGCGGTACCGCGCGGGCGCTCTCGGGGAATCGAGCCGCGAGGTGGAGACTGGAATCGACGCATCGTGCCGGCCCCACGAAGCGTAGAATGAACTCCGGGTCTTTGAAGAAGGGGGCCTCCATGCGACGATCGAGCTTGCTCATCTCGCTGGTTGGTGCATTGACCGCGTCCGTGGCCAGCGGGCAGAACCTCCTGGCCAATCCGGACTTCGACCAGGACGGAAGTGGCTGGGAGCTCTTCGTCGGTTCGGGTTGGTCCTGGCAGGAGATCGACGAGGGGGCCTGCCCGGCCTCGGGTTCAGCACAGGTCGCCAGCTCGCCGGATCTCGGCCCGGAGATCGCCAGTCTCCGGCAGTGTGTGCCCGTGGCGCTTCTCCCCGCGGTAACGGCCTCGGTGTCCTACCGTGGCGGCGGCTCCTGGAATGTGCTGTATGTGATCTTCCATCTCTCTGCGAACTGCTCCGATGCCTCCCCGCCCTTCAGCGGCTCGGACATCGGGGACCCGAGTCCGGGCGCTTGGGCCCGACTAGAGGTGCCCCCGTCTGCGGTTCCCGCAGGGACCCTCTCTCTCGAGTTCCGGGTGGGTGGGACCTACGGGGATCCATTCGTCGTCGAGGTCGACCGTTCCTATCTGGGCGTCGCGGGCCGGATCTTCGCGGGCGACTTCGAGGCAGACGAGGAGGGCAGCACGCAGCCCTGTCGTTGGAGCGCGGTCCTGCCTGAGTTCTGACGCGTTCGAAGGGCGGGAGCCTGGGATATCCTGCGCCGACCGGACGCGTTGTCGCGAACCCGGGCGCTCGCCATGCCCCTCCATCCCTATCAGAGCAAGCTCCCGAGGCTGGGGGAGCGGGTCTTCGTGGCGCCCTCGGCGCACCTCGCCGGGGACCTCGAAGCCGGGGACGACTGCTCGTTCTGGTTCCACGTCGGCGCGCGCGGCGACGTCCACTGGATCCGGATCGGGGCGCGCACCAGCATCCAGGACGGGACGATCCTGCACGTCACCCACGAGTCTCACCCGCTGTCGATCGGCCACGACGTCGTCGTCGCCCACGGCTGCGTGATCCACGGCTGCACGCTCGAGGACGGCTGCCTGGTCGGCATCGGCGCGCGCGTGCTCGACGGCGCGCTGGTCGAGCGCGGCGCTCAGGTCGGCGCGGGCGCGGTGGTCACGCCGGGCACGCGCGTGCCGGCGGGGATGCTCGCGGTGGGCGTGCCGGCCAAGGTGCTGCGCCCGCTCTCCGACGCCGAACG
>JAFNAE010000216.1 GCA_017860005.1 Acidobacteriota bacterium
CGGAGAGACGAGCGATGGCGACGGAAGTCGTGATGCCGCAGATGGGCGAGTCGATCGCCGAGGGGACGATCACGAAGTGGCTGGTGCAGCCGGGCGAGAAGGTGGAGCGCGACCAGCCGCTGTTCGAGATCTCGACCGACAAGGTGGACGCGGAGATCCCGTCGCCGGCCTCGGGCGTGCTGCTCGAGATCCGCCACGCGGCGGGGGCGACGGTCGCGGTGCAGGAGGTCGTGGCGCTGATCGGCGAGGCGGGCGAGAAGGTGGCCGCGGCCGCGCCGGCCGCGGCGAAGCCCGCGGCGAGCGCGCCGTCGCCGGCCGCTCCTGCCGCTCCGCCCGCTCCGTCCGCTCCGGCCGCGCCCACCGGCGTGCCGGCGCCGCCGCCGCTCGCGGTCGCCGCTCCGGCCCCGCCGCCGGCCGCGCCCGCGGGTAAGTTCGATTACGACCTGGTGATCGTGGGCAGCGGTCCCGGCGGCTACGTCGCCGCGATCCGCGCCGGCCAGCTCGGGCTGAAAGTCGCCTGCATCGAGAAGGACCCCAGGTTCGGGGGCACCTGCACCCACCGCGGCTGCATCCCGACCAAGGCGCTGCTCCATTCGGCCGAGCTGCTCGACCAGATCCGCCACGCCGACGAGTTCGGCATCGAGGTCGCCCAACCCGGGCTCGACATCGCGAAGGTCCACGCCTACAAGCGCGGCATCGTGGACAAGAGCGCGAGCGGCATCCAGACCCTGTTCAAGAAGTACAAGGTCGAGGGCATCCGGGGCTACGGGCGGCTGTCCGGCGCGAACGCGGTCGAGGTCGTCGACCCCGAAGGGGGCCGGCGCACCCTCTCGACCCGCTTCGTGATGATCGCCACCGGCTCGGTGCCGCGCGAGATCCGCGTCGCGCCCTCCGACGGCCACCGCATCGTGACCTCCGACCACGTGCTCGAGCTGGAGCGGGTGCCGAAGTCGATCGTCGTGCTCGGCGCCGGCGCGGTGGGCACCGAGTTCGCTTCGGTCTACCGCTCGTTCGGCGCCGAGGTCACGCTGGTCGAGATGCTGCCGCGCGCGCTGCCGATCGAGGACGAAGAGGTCTCCAAGGAGCTCGAGCGCCAGCTCAAGAAGCGCGGCATCAAGGTGCTGACCTCGACCACGCTGACCGCGGCCGAGCCGGTCGAGGGCGGCGTCAAGGTCACGCTCAGGCAGGGCGAGAAGGAGTCGGTGGTCGAGGCGGAGCTGCTGCTGGTGGCGGTCGGGCGCGCGCCGGTCACGGACGACATCGGGCTCGAGGCGCTCGGCATCGCGACCGAGCGGGGCTACGTGCCGGTGGACGGACTCATGCGCACGAAGGTCGCCAACGTCTACGCCATCGGCGACGTCGTCAACACGCCCTGGCTGGCGCACGTCGCCTCGGCGGAGGGGATCCTGGCGGTCGAGCACATGGCGGGCCACGAGGTGCGGCCGCTCGACTACGACCTGACGCCGTCGTGCACCTACTGCGAGCCCGAGGTCGGCAGCGTCGGCCTCAGCGAGGCGAAGGCCCGGGAGCGCGGCCACGACGTCGCGGTCGGCAAGTTCAGCTTCATGGCGAGCGGCAAGGCGCGCATCCTCGGCAAGGCCCAGGGCTTCGTCAAGATCGTGCGCGACAAGAAGTACGACCAGGTTCTGGGCGTGCACATCATCGGCCCGCACGCCACCGACCTGATCGCCGAGGCGTGCGTCGCGATGCGCCTGGAGACCACCGCCGAGGAGATCTTCCGCACCATCCACGCCCACCCGACGCTGTCGGAGGCGGTGATGGAAGCCGCCCACGCCAGCCACGGCGCCGCGATCCACTCGTGACCTCCGGCCCGCTCGGACCCCTCGATCCCGGGCCGGCGCCGAGCACCGCCGGGCGGCTGGCGGAGACCGCGCTTGGCCGCGAGCAGCAGCTCGAGCTGCACCGCTGGCTCCGCCTCAACCGCCTGGTCGAGGACCGCCTGACGAACCTCTACCGCCAGGGCAAGGTGGTGGGCGGTCTCTATTCCTCGCGCGGGCAGGAGGCGATCTCGGTCGGCTCGGCCTACGCCCTGGGGCCTCACGACGTGATCGGTCCGCTCATCCGCAATCTCGGTGCCCTGCTGGTGCGCGGCGTGGCGCCGCGCGAGGTCTTCACCCAGTACATGGCGCGCGGCACCAGCCCGACCGGCGGCAAGGACTGCAACCTCCACTTCGGCGACCTCGGCCGCGGCCTGGTCTCGCCGATCTCGATGCTCGGGGCGCTGGTGCCGGTGATGGCGGGCGTGGCCTTCGCCGCTCGGTACGAGAAGAAGGACTACGTGGCGCTCACCTACATCGGGGACGGCGGCACCTCGACCGGCGACTTCCACGAGGGGATGAACCTCGCCGCGGTGCTCGAGGTGCCGCTGGTGGTGATCGCCGAGCACAACGGCTACGCCTACTCGACGCCCACCTCGCGCCAGATGAAGATCCGCGATCTCGCCCAGCGCGCCGCGGCCTACGGCATCCCGGCGCGCATCGTGGACGGCAACGACGTGCTCGCCGTCTACGAGGCGACGCGCCGGGCGGTCGCGGCGGCGCGCGGCGGCGCCGGCCCGCAGATGATCGAGGTCAAGACCTTCCGCATGAAGGGCCATGCCGAGCACGACGACGCCGGCTACGTGCCGAGGGAGCTGCTCGAGGCCTGGCGCGCGCGAGACCCGATCGAGCGCTTCGAGCGCCACCTGACCGCGACCGGCCTGGCGACGGCCGCGGAGCTCGAGGCCGCGACCGCGGAGATCCAGCGCGCGCTCGACGTCGAGGTGGACGCCGCGCTCGCCGCGCCCATGCCGCCGCCGGAGCGGGCGGCGGAAGGCGTCTACGAGCCCGGCCCGGAGGCCCCGCGGTGAGCGCCGAGATCACGCTGCTCGAGGCGGTCTCGCAGGGATTGCGCGACGAGATGCGCGCCGACCCGCGCGTCTTCCTGATCGGCGAGGACCTGGGCCGCTACGGCGGCGCCTTCCGGGTCACCGCCGGGTTCCTCGACGAGTTCGGACCCGAGCGGGTCGTCGACACGCCGATCTCGGAGTCGGGCTTCGCGGGCGCCGCGATCGGGGCCGCGATGATGGGACTCCGGCCCGTGGTCGAGTTCCAGTTCATCGACTTCATGGCCAACGCCTTCGACATGATCGTCAACTTCGCGGGCACCAACCGCTACCGCTGGGGGCAGGCGGTGCCGGTGGTCTTCCGCGGGCCCTCGGGCGGTCGTGTCTCCGGCTCCGCCTTCCACAGCGCCAACCCGGAGGCGTTCTACCACCGGGCGCCGGGGCTCAAGATCGTCTATCCCGCGACGGTCGAGGACGCCTACGGCCTGATCCGCGCCGCGATCCGCGATCCCAATCCGGTGCTCTTCTTCGAGCACAAGTACCTCTACCGCCGGATCAAGGGCACGCTCCCGGCGGGTCTCGAGACGGTGCCGATCGGCCGCGCCCGCGTCGCGCGCGCGGGCCGGGACGCAACGGTCGTGACCTGGGCGGCGATGGTCCACGTCGCGCTGGAGGCCGCCGAGCGGCTCGCCGCCGAGGGCATCGAGCTCGAGATCGTCGACCTGCGTACGATCAAGCCGATGGACGAGGAGACGGTGCTCGCCTCGGTGGCGCGCACCAACCGCGCGCTCGTGATCTCGGAGGAGCCCTACTCGGGCAGCGTGGCGGGCGACGTCGCCGCGCGCATCGCCGAGAAGGCGTTCTGGCACCTCGACGCCCCGCTCGTGCGCGTGACCTGCCTCGACACGCCGGTGCCCTACAGCCCGCCGCTCGAGGACGCCTACCTGCCCAACGCCGACAAGCTGATCGCGCGCGTGCGCGAGTTGCTGGCGTCCTGAGCGCCGGAGCCGGGCCGGCGCTGGCACGCGGGGGCGGAGCGTCCCCTTGCGTCGCGCCGGGGGTCTGAGAGAATCCCCGCTTTCCCCGCAACCGGGAGGAGATCCAGATGCGCATGCCACTGCTGTCCGCCGTCGCCGTCGTCGCCCTGCTCGCCGCCTGCCAGAAGAAGGCCGAGGCCCCCGCGGCCCCGGCACCGGCCGCGCCGGCGCCCAGCGCCGCCACCGAGCCCGCCGCCGAGCCGGCGGCGCCGGCCGCGGCGGTCGCCGCCGGGTTCGGCGTGACCGAGTGCGACACCTACATCCAGAAGCTCACCGAGTGCATCGACACCAAGGTGCCCGAGGCGGCCCGCGAGCAGATGCGCGCCGGTCTCGAGGCCTCGCGCTCGTCCTGGCAGCTGGCGGCGTCCACTCCGGAGGGCAAGGCCGGTCTCGCCGCCGCCTGCACGCAGGCGACCGACGCCGCGCGCACCTCGATGGCGGCCTACGGCTGCGCCTTCTGAGTCCGCGCGCGAGCTCGCGGGGCCCGGATCGTCCGGTCCGGGCCCCGCGCCTCGACGGAGCGGACTGTTAGACTCCGACGCCCCGGCCGGCGCGCCGGGAGGGACCGAGCGGAGCCTGGGCAGGCGGAGAGACGAGCGATGGCGACGGAAGTCGTGATGCCGCAGATGGGCGAGTCGATCGCCGAGGGGACGATCACGAAGTGGCTGGTGCAGCCGGGCGAGA
>JAFNAE010000217.1 GCA_017860005.1 Acidobacteriota bacterium
CCTGGCGACTGTTGCGGAACCAGGTGCCTGCTGGGTAGGTGCTGGGTAGGTGCCAGCCACATGCAGCGCGGGTGGCCCGGAGGCCGGAGGGTCGGGCGGCTCCGCCGGAGCGGCCGAGGGCCCCTCGTCGCGGCCGGGGCTCCTTCGAAGGCATTGACTTCCGGCCGCGATGGGGAGCCGGCCCGGAGGCGCAGCCGAGCGACCCTTCGGCCGCCGGGCGGGCACGCTGTCCATCGGCTGGCACCTTCAGGCAGCCAATCGGCTGGCACCTTCAGGCACCTTCAGGGATAACCAGTGCTCTGACACCGGATTCCCACCGGCGCTGCAGGCGGCTGGCACCTTCACCGGCAGCACCTTCACCGGCAGAACTCCACCGGCACCCTTTCGACCGGCGCGGCTCGCCGCCCCCGCCCTCGACCTCTTCCTAGACCTTCGCCAGCGCCTCGCGCACCCGCTCGGGGGTCATCGGCAGGCGGAAGAGCCGCGCGCCGGTGGCGTCGAAGACGGCGTTGGCGATCACGCCCCCCACGGGCACGATCGCCGGCTCGCCGCCGCCCTGGGGGTCGAGCTCGTCGTTGGCGACCAGCACCGATTCGATCTTCGGCACCCACGAGAAACGCGGCAGCTCGTAGGTGTCGAAGTTCTTGTCGAGGATCTTGCCGCCGTCGAAGCGGAGCTCTTCGGCCAGGGTGTAGCCGAGGCCCATCGTGACGCAGCCCTCGATCTGCATCTTCGCGCCGTCGGGGTTGATCACGATCCCCATGTCCTGCGCGGCGACCACGCGCCTCACCCGGATCTTCCCCGTCGCGCGGTCGACCTCGACCTCGGCCATCAGCGCCACGTAGGTGCCGGCGTCGATGCCGCAGGCGACACCCTGGCCGCGCCCGCTCGGTCCCTTCGCCGGCTTCCAGCCGAACGCCGCCGCGGCGGCCTCGACGACGCGCCGCATGCGGGCGTCCTTGAGGTTGCGCAGCCGGAACTCCACCGGGTCGAGGCCGGCGGCGGACGCCGCGACGTCGAGGTGGGACTCGCGCGCGAAGACGTTCATGTTGGCCCCCGGCGCGCGCCAGGGACCGACCGCGAAGCGGTGGAACTGCTCGCCGGTGCGCTGCTCGGAGGCTGCCATCCGCCCGCCGAACGCCCGGATGCGGACGTTGGGAACGTCGTAGAAGAGGTCGGCGCTGCGCTTGCCCGCGGCCCAGACATCGTAGGCCCAGAGCGTGAGGCGGCCCTCGCCGTCCATCGCCGTCGTGAACTCGACCACGGCGGCCGGGTCGAAGGTGTCGAAGAAGATCTCCTCCTCGCGCGTCCAGGCGACCATCACCGGCGCGCCCGCCGCGCGGGCGAGGCGCGCCGCCTCGACCGCCTGCCCGTGCGCGCTCTTGCCGCCGAAGCCGCCGCCGACGTACGGGGTGATGACGCGCACCTTCTCCGGCGCGAGGCCGAGCGCGGCGGCGATCGACTCGCGAGTCCCGAACGGTGTCTGGGTCGCGGCCCAGACCGTCATCTTGCCGTCCACGAGCTCGGCGAGCGCGGTGTGCGGCTCGATCGGGGCATGGGCGACGTAGCCCTTGCGGAAGGTGCTGGTGACCGTCTTGCCGGCGAGCACGGCCTCCGGATCGCCCGTGCGGGCGACCTCCTGCGGCTCGGCGGCCGCCGACCTCAGGTGCTCGAAGATCGTCTCCGAGTTCGGACCCGCGGGCGCGGGCTCCCACGCCGCCCGGACCGCGGCGAGCGCGTCGGCGGCGCGATCGGGCTCGGCGTGGAGGACGGCGACGAGCTCTCCGTCGCGCACCACGCGCACCCCCGGCAGCTTCTCGGCCGCGGTGGTGTCGATGCTCGCGAGCTTCGCGCCGTGCGCCGGCGGACGGACGATCCGCGCGTAGAGCAGCCCCGGCCGGCGGAGATCGCCCGCGTACTGGGCGGCGCCGGTGACCTTGGCGCGCCCGTCGAAGCGCTTTGGCGAGCGGCCCATGACCTGGAACTCCCGGACCTGCTTGAGCACCGCCTTCTCGCCGACCAGGCGCGCGATCTTGCGTCCCTGGGCGAGCTCGCCGTAAGTGACCTTGCGCCCCGGATCGGCGGCGACGGAGACCACGCCGTCGGCGAGACGCAGCCCGGCGCGCGGGACGCCGAGCTTCGTCGCAGCGAGGCCGAGCAGCACCAGGCGCGCCTCGGCCGCCGCGGCACGCAGCACCGGGCCGAACATGCGCGTGGTGAGCGAGCCCCAGGTCCCGGCGTCCCAGGGGCAGCGGTCGGTGTCGCCCATCACCATGTCGATCGCGGTGAGCGGGACGCCGAGCTCGTCGGCGACCATCTGCGCCTGCGAGGTCATCACGCCCTGGCCCATCTCGATCTTGCCGGTGAAGACGGTGACCCGGCCGTCGGCGCCGATCAGCAGGTAGGCGTTCAGGTCCTCCGGATAGGCGCGGCGCCCCTGAGCGAAGAGATCTTCGGGGCCGAGCGTGACCAGCACGGCGATGCCGCCGCCGACTGCGCGCAGGAAAGTGCGGCGGTCGAAGCCGCGCTCGATCCGGTCATCGAAACGGAAGGGAGCGGTCATGACGCACCTCCCTTGCCGGCCGCGACTTTCTCGACCGCGGCGAGGATCCTCTGGTGGGCGCCGCAGCGGCAGAGATTGCCATCGAGCCCGTCGAGGATCTGCTGCCGCGTCGCGTGCGGGTGCTCGGCGAGCAGCGCATGGACGGCGAGGATCATCCCCGGCGTGCAGTAGCCGCACTGGTAGGCGCCCTCGTCGAGGAACGCCTCCTGGATCGGGTGCAGGCGCTCGCCCGCGGCGAGCCCCTCGATGGTGACGACGCGTTTGCCCGCCACCGCGGAGACCGGCGTCGCGCAGGCGTGGACCGCCGCGCCGTCGACCAGGACCGTGCAAGCGCCGCACACGCCCTCGCCGCAGCCGTACTTGGCGCCGGTCAGGCCGAGCTCGCCGCGCAGCACCCAGAGCAGCATGCGCGCGGGGTCGAGCTCGAGCGTGGTGGGCTGGCCGTTGAGGTGGAACCGGATCGTGCTCTTCATGCCCGCCTCCCTTCGCACGGACTTCGAAGGCTCCGGGAGGTTAGCGCCGTCCGGCGGCCAGGTCACCGCCCCGCAAGGGGGCCCGACGTGCCCAGCGCCGCCGCCGCCGCACGGAGCACTCGCGCGAGCGGCGTGGAAACCGGTGTCAGAGCACTAGTTATCCCTGAAGGTGCCAGCCGATGGACAGCGCGCCCTCCCTGCGGCCGGAGGGTCGCTCGGCTGCGCCTCCGGGCCGGCTCCCCATCGCGGCCGGAAGTCAAAGCCTTCGAAGGGGCCCCGGCCGCGACGAGGGGCCCTCGGCCTCTCCGGCGGAGCCGCCCGACCCTCCGGCCTCCGGGCCACGGGCGCTTCAAACAGCTGGCACCTTTGGAGAAACCAGGGGTCTGACACCGGTTTCTCAGGCTTCTCAGGATTCTCGGGTCTCTCGGGCACTCCGCCAGGCGGTTGGCGAGTCCTCGAGGGCTCAGGGCACGGTCGCGGTCCAGGCCGAGGTGTCGCCGGACTCGAAGCCGTCGGCGAACAGGCCGGGAACGCCCAGGGTGCCGTCGAGGTTGAGGTTCTGGGCTTTGAGGTCCCAGGCGACCTCGGTGTCGCTCCAGGCAAAGATGCCGAAGCCGTCGGTGCTGGTCGCCGCGGCCAGGCGCAAGGTGCCGGTCGGCGAAGTCTTGAGGTCGACGAAGGCCGGGTCCCAGACGTAGGCGCCCGCCGCGTCGAGGCGCGCGGCGCGGATCGGCTGGTCGTCGAAGCCGAGCGTCTCGGCCCAGGCGACCATTGCGCCGTCCGGCGCCGGGAGCGTGCGCACCTGGCTGATCTCCGTGCCGCCCAGCGGAACGAGCTGCCGGCCGCTCGCCGTCCACATGCGCGAGCCGGTGGCGTCGAGGCGCTGACCCCAGAGACCGCGCTGGTTCTGGAACTGGTCCTCCTCGACCCAGAAGGCGTAGAGGTCCGCGGTCGCGGCGTCGAAGGCGACACTCGGGTCGACGCGCAGGCGCGAGGCGTCGGTCGAGAGCTCGACGCCGTCGTGCGCGAAGACCTCGGCGCCGTTGGCGGCGATGCGCTGCGCGCGCACCTGGAGGCTCGGCGTCGAGGTGTACCACGCGAAGACCGCGCCGCCCGTGCCGTCGGGCACGAAGCCCGGGAAGTTGCCGAACTGGAGCGAGCCGCCCGCCAGATCGAAGACCCGGACGTGGCCGGCGCCCCAGAGCGGGACCGCGTCGGCGTCGAGCTTCTGCGCCCAGATGTGCTTGTCGCCGAGGAAGGTGACGTAGCGCACCCAGGAGACGACGACGTTGGCGGCGTCCGCGGCGTGCAGGTCGGCGACGACGAAGGTGTCGCCGGAGTGGGCGAGCGCGACGCCGCCGTGCGCCCACTGCTCGGCGCCGTTGGCGTCGAGGCGCTGGAGCACGGTGTCGGGATCCTGGAACCAGGCGACCACGACGTCGCCGTCGCCGGTCGCCGCGACCTTGGGCGAGGCGAGGAACGCGCTCGAGTCGGAGACCGCGAGGCCGGGCGT
>JAFNAE010000218.1 GCA_017860005.1 Acidobacteriota bacterium
AGGTAGAGGCTCCAGCAGGCGGCCGCGTCGGCCCAGCGCTCTTCCCTGGCGAGCAGGCGCTCGGCCTGGCGGAAGAGATCGAGGTTGCCCGGCTCGAGCTCGGCCGCGAGGGCGAGATCGGCGAAGGCGGCGCTGGTGTCGCCGGCCTCGCCGCGCGCGACGCCGCGATAGAAGTGCGCTTGCGCGCCGCCCTCGCCGAGCGTCACGGCCCGGTCGAGCAGCTCGAGCGCGGCGTCGAGATCCCCGCCGCGGCGCGTCCGGTCGCCCGCCGCGACGAGCGCCTGCGCCAGCCGGAGCCGGTCCCCGCGCAGCTCCTCGATGAACTGCTCGGCCGGGAGCTCCTGCGTGCCGGAACCGTAGGTCGAGACCCGGACCGGGGCGACCCCGGCGGCCGCGAGATAGAGCGTCGGATAGCCGGTGACGCGATAGCGGCGCGCGATCGCCTCGGCCTCCGCGCTCTCCTCGGGGTTGACGCGGCAGCGCACGACGGCGTCGCTCAGGTAGCCCTCGACCGCCGGATCCGCGAGCAGCCCCTGCTCGAGCCGCCGGCAGTAGCCGCACCAGTCGGTGCGGAAGTAGACGAGCAGCGGCGCGCCCGTCTCGCGCTGCTGGCGCTCGGCGAATTCGAAGTCCGCGGTCTCGAGCCAGGGGCCCCCGACGGATCGGCTGGCCGGCGCGAACGCCGGGCCGGCGAGCGGACAGCTTCCTCCGTCCTCCGCCGCGGCCGCCGCCGCTCTCGCCGCGGCCGCCGGGCCGTCGCGCCGGGCACGCGCCGGCGCGGCCGTCCCGGGCGCTGCGGGCACCGATTCGACTTCGGGCTCCGGTGCGGAGCGCCCCAGCCAGGCGACGGCGCCCACCGTCGCCACCACGAGCGCGAGCCCGATCCACACCCCGGGGACAGCGCGTGCCGGCGACGGGGCTCCGCCCGCCGGTGCCGCGTGCACGGCTCGCAGCCGTGCCTCCATCTGCTCGAAGCGCGCGAACAGGATGCCGCACCGTGCGCACTCGGCCGCCTCGGCCTGCTCGAATCCGCATTTCGGGCACTTCATCGCCGCATCCCGTCCTCCGGCGCGAAGCGTCAGTATAGGGGACAGCTGACTTCACAGCTCGAGCATCGAAGCGTCTTGCCACGCAAGTCGAGCTGTGAAGTCAGCTGTCCCCTGCCACGCGAGTCGGGCTGTGAAGTCAGCTGTCCCCTTGGACCGCCGCGGCGCGCCGCGCCGGCTTGTCGGGCGCCGGGCGGCGGCCGTCGACGAGCTGGTGCATGAGGGCGAGGTAGGGGTGGGCGAGGAGCATGCGCGGGCCGGCGAAGCGCATCATGGCGCGCACGCGCTCGCGCATCTCGGGGCGGTAGCAGTGCACCTTGCAGTGGGCGCAGGTCGGCTTGTCCTCGCCGAACGGGCAGAGGACCAGACGTCTCTCGGCGTAGGCGCGCAGCTCCTCGCAGCCGGGACAGAGCGCGCCGCGGCGGCCGCCATGGAGCTGCCGGCAATGGAGGACCAGCATCGCCTCGATCGTCCGCCACTCCCGCTTCATCCGGCCCAGCCCGAGGTCGTTCATCGCCGGTCTCCCCGCACCAGACAGGCTAGCGCGGCCGCCGGAGGCGCCGCTTGCGCCGGCGCAAGGACGGGCTGGCAGCCGCAAGTCGCGCACTGTGAAAGGCTTCGCAGCGGAGCGTGGTATACTTCGCGAGCTCTTCCGGGAGGACACGACATGTCTCGACTGGTTCGCACGCTCGCTTGGGTTCTCGTCGGCAGCCTGGCCGTCTCGCCCCTGGCGGCCGCGGTCTACACGGTGACGCTCAAGAACGGCAACGTCTTCGAGACCCGTTACCAGCCGGAGGACGCGAGCTGGGACAAGGGCAAGCTCGTGTTGCTCGACGAGATGGGCAACCTGATCGCGCTCGCCAAGGACGACGTCCAGGACGTGATCAGCGACGTCGAGTCCAAGGGCTACGGCAGCGTCATCGACAACACCACGATGTACCTGGGCTGGGCGCCGAACGAAGGCGAGGAGGCCCCCGCCGAGGGCGGCGTCGCGGCCGCCGCGGCGCAGGCGACCGGCCAGCAGCAGCCCGACCTCACCTACAACCAGTTCGTCGAGCCCGACCAGCTCCAGGGCCTGCCGGCAAATTGGGTCGGCTACCCGACCAACATGAATCTCGCGCCGAACGCCCCCGGCAACCCGGCGCTGGGCGGGGGCGTGCCCATGGCCCCGATGGCGCCGCAGGGCGGCCCGGAGAAGTGAGCAACGGTTCGACGTAGAGTCGTGACCCGGCCCCGCGCGGTGCGGGGCCGACGTTTGACAACCCAGACGGAGCGGTGGCCCGGGGCGACTCGCCTCGGGCCTTGGAAAGGGAAGCCGGTGTTGAGAAGCCGGCGCGGCCCCCGCCACTGTGACCGGGGACGAAACCGGGACATGCCACTGCGCGCGAGACATCCGATCTGAAAGCGGGTGACGGGCGCGGGAAGGTCCGGGAGTAGGTCGATCCGGGAGCCAGGAGACCTGCCGCATCCGTCCGACGGACCCGTCCTCCGGGGTGCGAGGCGCGAGTCGGCCTCCGCGCTCCTCCGCCCGGAATCCCGCCCCGCTCTCCCTCTCCCGGGAGGCGGGGCGTCGCTTTTCTGCCAGGAGAGCACGATGTCCAGCCGACTCGCCGCCTGCGCGGTGGCCGGGCTCCTCGGGGGATGGAGCCCGCTCGCCGCCCAGGAGCCGACCTCCGCGCAAGTCACCCCGCCCCCCCCGACGTTCACCTCGTCGGTGGTCGTCACCGCCTCGCTCGAGCCCCGACCGGCGCGCGAGATCCCCGCCGTCGCCGACGTCGTCGACGCCGAGCAGATCGAGCGCCGCCAGGCGAACCAGGTCGTCGAGCTGCTGCGCACGCTGCCGGGCACGGCGGTCACCCAGTCCGGCTCGCCCGGCAAGGTGGCGAGCCTGTTCGTGCGCGGCGCGAGCTCGGCGCAGACGCTGGTCGTGCTCGACGGCGTCACGCTCAACGACCCGGTGCTGGGCGCCTTCGACTGGTCGGCCACCCCGACCGAGGGCCTCGAGCGCGTCGAGGTCGCGCGCGGGCCGTTCTCGGCGCTCTGGGGCTCGGGCGCCGTGGGCGGCGTCGTCCAGCTGGTGACGCGCGCGACCGGCGCGCGCTCCGTCAGCACCCACCTCGAAGCCGGATCGCACGACTACCGGCGAGGAGCGCTCAGCGCCGCGGCACCCCTCGGCCCGGTCGCCCTCGCGCTCGCCGGCCACCTGCGGCGCGGCGAGGGCGAGCTCGCCAACGACTTCTACGACGGCGAGGGCGGACGGCTGCGCGCCGACTGGACGGCGCTCGACGGGCTGCGCATCGGCCTCTCCGGTCAGGCCGGCGCGGCGCACATCGGCATCCCGTACGACTTCAGCGGCGCCCCGTCGCCCGCGCGCGAGCAGCGCTCGCGCTCCGGCCTGCTGGCGCTGCCCGCCGACTGGACGCGCGGCGACTGGAGCGTCCAGGTGCGGTTGGCGAGCGCCGAGGGCGAGATCGACCTCGAGGACGCCGACGACCCGTTCGCCGCGAGCGCGATCGACACCGAGCGGGAGCAGGCGAGGGCGACGGCGACCTGGAACGCATCCGAATCGTTCTGGGTGGCGGGCGGCGCCGAGCGCGGGCGCGAGCTCGCGTCGACCGCGAGCGCCTTCGGCCCCGGGCTCGACGGCGCGCGCGCGACGACCGAGGCGCTCTTCGCCCAGGCCGGCTGGTCGGGCCGGCGCCTGCGCGTCGAGGCCGGCGCGCGCCACGACGACCACTCGGCGTTCGGCGCCGAGACCAGCCTGCGCGGCGGCGCCGTGCTCGCGCTCTCCGGGCGCGCGCGGCTGCGCGCCAGCTACGGCGAGTCGTTCCGCGCGCCCGCCCTGGGCGATCTCTACTTCCCGTCCTTCGGCAACCCGGACCTCCAGCCCGAGACCTCGACCAGCGTCGAGCTCGGGCTGGAGGGCGAGCTCGGCGCCTGGAGCGCGCGCCTGGCGGCCTTCCGCACCGACTTCGAGGACCTGATCCAGTTCGACCTGGTGACCTTCGTGCCCGGCAACATCGGGCGCGCCCGCGCCGAGGGCGTCGAGGCGACGCTCGAGGCGCGCGCCGGCGCCTGGCTCGGCAGGCTCGACGCCACCTGGCTCGACGCCACCGATCGCGCCACCGGCGCGCCGCTGCCCCGCCGCCCGGAGTGGAGCGCGGCGCTGGTCGCCGACCACACCGGCGCGCGCTTCGGCGCCGGCGCCACGGTGCGCTACGTGGGCGCGCGCGAGGACGTCGGCCGGGTGGCGCTCGGCGACCACACGGTGGTCGACCTGCGCGCCTCCTTCACCGCGACGGCCTGGCTCTCGCCCTACGCGCGGATCGAGAACCTGTTCGACGCCGCCTACGAGGAGGCGGCGGGCTTCCCGGCGCCGGGCCGCGGCTTCGCGGCCGGCGTGGCGCTCAGGAGCCCGCGGTGAGACGCCGCAGCGCGGGCGCCCCCGCGCCGGCGCCCGCCGCGGCCCTGGCGGCGCTGGCGGTGCTCGCCG
>JAFNAE010000084.1 GCA_017860005.1 Acidobacteriota bacterium
GCGGCCTCCACGAGGACGGCGCCCGCCACCTGGCGCGCACCTTCGAGCACGCCGGCGGCGAGCTCGTCCTGCTGCGCGACATCGCCTTCTCGAGCGTCTGCGAGCACCACCTGCTGCCCTTCTTCGGGCGCGCCCACCTGGCCTACCTGCCGGGGGGCGGCCGGGTGGTGGGGCTCTCCAAGCTGGCGCGCACGGTCGAGTCGTTCGCGCGCCGGCCGCAGCTCCAGGAGCGGCTGGGCGCCCAGATCGCCGACGCGCTCCTCGCCCAGGGCGGCGCGCGCGGGGCGACCGTCGTGCTCGAGGCCGAGCACCTGTGCCTGCGCCTGCGCGGCGCGCGCTCGCCCGCGGCGGCGATGAAGACGATCACCCATCGCGGCCTCTTCGCCGAAGATGCCGTCCAGCGCCAGGAGGTCCTCGCCGCGCTGCAGCGCTGAGGCGCGGCGCAAGCCAGACCGACGATCCCCGGCCCGGGACGGACCCGGGCCCTTCGACCACGACGCAGCACGAACAGGAGAACGAGTCATGAAGAGCACCCAGCGCATCGCCGCACTCGCCCTCGCCGCCGCCCTCGCCGTCACCGGCCTCGCCGGCGCCGGCTCCACGCCCGCCACGGTGGTGGACGTCGCCGTCTCGAACGGCAGCTTCACCACCCTGGTCGCGGCGCTCAAGGCCGCCGGCCTGGTCGAGACCCTCCAGGGCAAGGGGCCGTTCACCGTCTTCGCGCCCACCGACGCGGCGTTCGCCAAGCTCCCGGCCGGCACGGTCGAGAGCCTGCTCGAGCCCGCCAACCGCGACAGGCTGATCGCGGTCCTCACCTACCACGTGGTCGCCGGCAAGGTCACCGCAGCGCAGGCCGCCGAGCTCGACGGCGCCACGACCCTGCAGGGCGGTCGGCTGCCGATCGCCAAGGCCTACGGCGGTCTGACCGTCGGCGGCGCCAAGGTCGTGACCGCGGACATCGAGGCCGGCAACGGCGTCGTGCACGTCGTCGACACGGTCCTGCTTCCCCCGCAGTGAGCTCCGGCGCTCCGGCCCGGAGCGAGGCGCCCGCCGGTCCCGGCGGGCGCCTCGTCCATCTGCTCGAGACCGAGATGCAGCTGCCGCTCCCGCGCGAGCGGGTGTTCGAATTCTTCGCGGCGGCCGAGAACCTCGAGGCGATCACGCCGCGCGAGCTCGGCTTCGAGATCCTCACGCCCCAGCCGATCGTCCTGGCGCGCGGCGCCCGCATCGACTACCGTCTGCGCCTGTTCGGGGTGGCGCTGCGCTGGGGCACGCTGATCTCGGAGTGGGAGCCGCCCGTGCTCTTCGTCGACGAGCAGCTCGAGGGGCCGTACCGGTCGTGGGTGCACCGGCACGAGTTCGAAACGGTCGAGGGGGGCACCCTCGTCCGCGACCGGGTCGCCTACCGGCTGCCCTTTGCGCCGCTGGGCGAGATCGCGTTGCCGCTCGTGAGGCTCCAGCTGCGGCGGATCTTCGCGCACCGGCAGCGGCGGGTGCGGGAGCTGCTGGGCGGTGACTGAGTCTCTGATCTTCGACGATAGCCCCGGTAACGGCGCCGGGCCGGGGCACCCAGCATCGCTGAAGGCGACGGGCTGGGGCTCCGAGGGACTTTTCCGGGCAGCGGCGGGGGGTCCCCACGCAACCAGAATGAGATCGACCGTGGGGTTCCCCGGGCACGGAAAAGTCCCTCGGAGTACCGGACCGGCGCTGTAACGAGCGCCGCAGGCCCCGGCCCGAAAGCTCCACCAACGGTCGAAGCCCCGACTCCTCGCCTCTCGGCGGGGAGCGGGGCTCCGGCTCGTCCGTCAAGCGCTGCGGCTCAGGGCACCACGACCGACCAGTGCGAGGTGTTGCCGGACTCGAAGCCGTCGGCGAAGGGGACCGAGGTGTTGCGGTAGACGGAGACGGTGTTGGAGTCCTGGTTGGCGCAGCCGAGGTCGGGGGCGCCGTTGAGGTCGAGGTCGGCGGCGACCAGGGCCTGGGGGTTGGTGCCGGCGGCCATCGGGACGCCCGCGGCGAAGGCGCCGGCGCCGAGGTTGCGCAGCACGGAGACGTTGCCGGAGTCCTGGTTGGCGAGCGCCAGGTCGATCCGGCCGTCGAGGTCGAAGTCGGCGGCCACCGTCGCGCCCGGGTTGACGCCGCCGGCCGCGAAGTGGGTGGCGGGACCGAAGGTGCCCGCGCCCTGGTTGAGGAAGACGGTGGCGAAGTCGAGGCCGTTGCCCGAGGTCGCGGCCGCCACGTCGCGGTCGCCGTCGCCGTCGAGGTCCGCGACCGCGACGCCGTCGGGCCGCAGCTGGGCGCCGACCGAGAGGCTCGGACCGGGGGTGAAGACGCCCGGCGAGCCCGGCAGGTTGAGCAGCACCTCGACGGTGCGCCCGTCGTGGTCGGCGATCACGATGTCGCGCAGCGGATCGCCGTCGACGTCGGCGAGCGCGACGCCGCGCGTCTCGCCGCCGATCGAGTAGACCGCCGGGGCGCCGAGCGTCCCGCCCGTATTGAGCATCACCGAGAGATCGAGCGAGCCGCGGTTCGAGGTCACCACGTCCGCGAAGCCGTTGCCGTCGAGGTCGGCGACCGCCAGGTAGCGCGGCTCGCTGCCGCCCACGCCGGTCGCGGCGCCGGCCGCGAGCACGCCGTTGGTGTTGATCAGCAGGCGCACCTGGTCCGTGTTCTGGAGGGTCACGACCAGGTCCATGTCGCCGTCGTTGTCGATGTTGACGGCGGCCAGCGAGTGCGGGCTGCTGCCGCCGCCGACGAGCACGGAGACCGGCGCGCCGAAAGTGCCGCCGCCGGTGTTGGTCCGGATCTCGACCCGGTCCGGGCCGTCGGCGGTGACCGCCAGGTCGGGGCGACCGTCGCCGCTGAAGTCGGCGAAGGCGAGCCCGTCGGGCTGGGTGGCCGCACCGTAGGTCACCTGCGGGGCGAAGCCGATCTGCGCGTGGGCGGCGGCCGCCGTGAGGGCGAGGGCGGCGGCGAAGAGGGGGATGCGGGACATTTCGGATCTCCTGGGAGTCGACCCGGGCGCCGTCGAAATGGCGGGGCGAGCGGCTCTTCGGTGGCTTAGACAGGCGCGGGGCGGATTCGGATCAGGCGGGAGGCTGCGGAGGGGGATCCTCGACCACCGTTCTGGGGCTGGCCCGGGGCCTGCGACGCGCGTTACAGCGCCGGTCCGGTGCTCCGAGGGTCTTTTCCGTGCCCGGGGAACCCCACGGTCGATCTCATTCTGGTTGCGTGGGGACCCCCCGCCGCTGCCCGGAAAAGACCCTCGGAGCCCCAGCCCGTCGCCTGCAGCGTGGGTGGTGGCCCCGGGCGTGGGCGCTCGATTCCGCCGCGCTACCCCCCGGGCGTCCAGTGATCCGGCACGCGCACGAGGACGGCGCGGCCGCGGGCGCAGAGCGCGCCGCCGCTGGTGAGCTCGGTCTCGACCACGACCTTGCGCGCGCCGACCTCGGCGATCTTCGAGCGCAGCTGCATCGGCTCGCCGATCGGGGTCGGCGCCAGGAAGTCGACCTCGAGCCGGGCGGTCACGAAGCGCGGCAGCGGGCCCCCGCCCGGTACGCCGCCGGCCGCGCGGTGGGCGGCGCCGGCGGCGCTGCCGGTCGAGTGGCAGTCGATCGCCGAGGCGATCAGGCCGCCGTAGACGTAGCCGGGCAGCGAGGTCTGGTCGGGCCGCGGCACCACGGTGGCCACGGTCTCGTCGCCGTCCCAGAAGCTGCGTATGTGCAGGCCGGTCGCGTTGAGGCGGCCGCAGCCGTGGCAGTGGCTCCAGGAGTCCGGGTAGAGGTCCTGGAAGGCGGGCGGTGCAGCGTCGGCGCCCGTCACGGCGCGTCGAGCGCGGCGCGGTGGACGGTGACGCCGGTGCCGCCGACCGCCAGGTCGCGGTAGACGGCGACCACGGCGTCGCTGGAGCCGGCGACCGGGACGACGAACAGGCGCGCGTCGCCGAACAGCTCGGCCTCCTCGTAGTCGTCGGCGAGGCCGGCGTCGAAGACGGCCATGCCGCCGGCGGCGCGCTGCGCCGCCGCGGCCTGGTCCTCGGGCGAGCCGCCCTGGCCGCCCTCCATCGCCTTCATCATCTGCTCGGCCATCGCCATGGCGCGCGCCATGTCGTCGGCCGAGGGCATCTCGCCCTCCTCGAGATCCGGGGCGGCGGTGGCCGCCTCGGCCTGGGCGCGGAACTCCTCCGGGGTCAGCGGCCCCTTCTTGGCCTTCCCGCGCAGCGCGGCGATGACGCTGGCCGGCGGCTGCGCCGTCCAGTAGCTGTAGCGACCGCTGCCGGGTGCGCTGGAGAAGTAGAGGTAGACGGCGTCGGCCGGCATCGGCACGCCGACGCTGGCCGCGGCGACCGCCGCGTCCGGGGTGTCGGAGGCCTCCGGGGTGCCCGGATCGTCGAACGCGCGCGCGCGGCGGGCGACGAGCTGCGCGCGCGGGTCCTGGCTGCTGGCGAGCGAGCGCAGGGCCGCCGCACGCACCGCCGGCACCGGGTCGTCGGCGAGCTCGGCCAAGAGCGGCGTGTCCTCGGGGGCCACGAATGGCGTCGCCAGGGCGGCGGCAGCGGCGGCGCGCAGGCCGGGATCGGCCGAGTCGCCGGCCAGGCGCGCCAGCACCGCGGCCTGGGGATCGTTGCGCTCGGCCAGGACGAGCAGCGCGGCGGTGGCGCGCGCGGTGAGGAAGTCGAGCGCCTGCGCGCAGGCGGGCGAGTCGGGCGCCGCGCAGGCCGACTCGACGGCCGGGGTCAGATCGGCCCAGGGGTCGACCGGCACGAGCCTCTCGTCGGCGCGGGCGGCGCCGGCGAGGACCGCGAGCGACGCAAGGGCGGTGAGACAAGTCCGGTAGCTGACGTCGGGTCGCATCTCAGCCTCCCCTCCGCCCGCGCGCGAGCGGGCTCTTCGACGGCGGCTTCTTCTTGCCCTTGGCGAGAAGGAGCTTGATGTCGGTATTGAACAGGCGCGCGGCGCGGTCGAACTGCGCCTGGCTCGTCTTGCACGACTCCTTGGTGCAGCGCTCGGCGGACTCGCGCCGGAGCTGCTCGAGCATCGCGAGCTCGGCCTGGTAGCCGGCGACCTCGCGCTGGGCGTTCTGGGCGGGCGTGATCGCCCCGCCGCCCCGCTTCTTGTGCGCCAGGCAGTCGTCGATGTGCTTCTGCTCGTGGGCGACCGTGGCGCGCCCGATCCCTTCGCACGGGGTCAAGGTCGGCAGCACTTCGGCGCCGCGCGGGTGGGTGAGCGCGCAGGTCGTCGGGTCGACCTTGAGCGTGAAGTCCCAGGTCTCGACTCCGCCCTCCTCCGAGATCGAGAAGCCTGTGCCCTGAAAGCGCTGGCGCCAGGCGATGGTGTCCTTCGGATCGGGCGTGTCCCAGGCGCAGGCCGGGTTGGCGCCGAGGTACATGCCCGACATCGCCCCCGAGAGCTGCTTGGCGTCGGCCTCGCGCGCCTCGTAGGCTGCCTGGGTGATGCCGGGGATGGCGGCCAGGTTCCTGTAGACGCCCTTCATGTAGTTGGCCTCCCAGATCCGGGCCTCGATGCAGGGCAGTTTGCAGCAGTCGGCGCACGAGCCGCCCTGGGCGCGCGCGGCGCCGGGCGCGACGAGCGCGCCGGCGAGCGCGGCCACGAGCCAGGCGGCGCGCCGGTTCCTCTCGTTTCGCATACTCAAGGGCTCCTTTCCCGGTCGGCGAGCGTTCGCCGCCGGATGTGGATCGAATCGAGGGCGCAGAGCGCACGCGCCTCGCCGGGGGCGAGCGCGAGCGCGCGGCGGAAGGCGTCTTCGGCCGGTTCGAGGCGGTCGGCGAGCAGCAGCTCGACGCCCAGGTTCTGCCAGGGGCGCGCGCTGGCCGGGTTCTTCGCGGCGGCGTCCGCCCACAGCGCGGCCGGGTCGCTCCACAGGCCGGCGCGCAGCTGGGCGGAGCGCGCCAGCGCGGCGAGCGGCAGCGCGCAGGCGAGCGCCGCGGCGGCGGCCGCGGCCCGGACGGGCCGCCCGCGCGAGAGCGCCGAGGCCGCGCGCGTGGCGGCGAGCGCGACGAGCAGGACGAGACCGATCGAGGCGAGGTAGAGCGCGCGCGGCGCGACCGGGTCGAGGCGCCAGACGATCGAGTTCGACGGCGCCAGGGCGAGCAGGGTCCAGCCGGCGGCGAAAGCGGCGGCGGGCGCGCGGCGGCGCGCGCGGAGCGCGAAGGTGACGACGGCGGCGAGCGCGGCGGCACGCGCGAGCATCGCCGGCGCGCTCCACGGCAGGTCGGCGCCCTGCGCCGGATCGACCGAGATCCGCCCGGGCGACGCCCAAAGGCCGGCGAGCTCGAACACGGCGCTCACGTTGCCGCGCAGCGCGTCGAGCGGCGCGCGCTCGGCGAGGCTGAAGGCGAGCAGCTCGCGGTGTCGCGCCGAGAGCGCGATCGCCAGCGCCGCGAGGCTGGCACCGGCGAGCGCGGGCAGCTGGCGCCGGACCGCCGCCGCACGCGGCTCGTCGGCGCCGAGGGTGAGCTGCCAGAGCAGGAGCAGAGCGGGTGCCACGAGCGCGGTCTCGCGCGCGAGCGGGGCGGCGAAGGCGAGGGCGCCCACCGCGACCATCGCACGCGGGCCCGGCGGCCGCGCGCGGGTGGCGAGGAGGACGGCGGCGAGCAGGAGCGCGCTCGAGAGCAGCGCCGAGCGGCCGACCACCGGCGCCACCGCCTCGGCCGCTGCCGGGTGGAGCGCCCACAGGGCGGCCGCGCCCCAGGCGGCGAGGTCGGCGTGCGCGCCGCCGGCGGCGGCGAGGACGCGGCGCGCGAGCGCGAAGACCGCGGCGGTGGCGGCGAGGTGGAGGAGCAGGTTGACGGCGTGGAAGGGCAACGGGTCGGCGCCGGTCGTCGCGCGCTGGAGCGCGTAGGTCGCCTTGAGCAGCGGCCGGTTCGTCGTGCCCAGCGCGGCGGCGAAGCCGGCGGGCGTGGCGGCCGGGTTGGCGAGCACGTCGGCGCGGTCGTCCCAGACGAAGCCGGCCGCGAGCACCGGCGCGAGCGCCACCGCCACGATCGCCAGCAGGGCGGCGACGGCCGCGGCGCGGCGCGCGCGGTCCGGGCGGTTGAGCGTCGGGCTTCCGGCGGTGTCCAGCGGCTCCCGTCCTTCCGGTGGCGAGGATCTGCGCCGGCATCATAGGCCAGGACGGCGGACCGGCTGATAGGGTGCGCCGCCATGTTCCTGGGTCACTTCGCGGCCGGCCTGGCGGCCAAGCGGGTGGCGCCGGCGCTCTCGCTCGGGGCGCTCTTCGCGGCGGCGCAGGGGGCGGACCTGCTGTGGCCGAACCTGCTGCTGGCCGGCGCCGAGCGGGTCGAGATCCGGCCGGGGCTCACCGCGGTCAATCCACTCGACTTCGTCAGCTACCCCTGGTCGCACAGCCTCGCCGCGCTCGCCCTCTGGGGCGCGGCGGCGGCGCTCGCGGTGCGCGCTCTCGGTTTCGGTTGGCGCGCCGCGGCGGTGATCTGGGCGGCGGTGGTGAGCCACTGGCTGCTCGACGTCGCCAGCCACGTCCCGGACCTGCCCCTGGCGCCCGGTCTCGCGGCCCGGCTCGGCCTCGGGCTCTGGCACTCGCGGCCCGCGACGCTGGTCGTCGAGCTCGGGCTGCTCGCGCTCGGGCTCGCGCTCTACCTGCGCACGACGCGCGCCCGGGACGGAATCGGGCGCTTCGGCCTCGCCGGGCTGGTCGCGCTGCTGGTCGGCATCTACCTGGCGAGCTTCTACGGTCCGCCGCCGCCCGACACCCGGGTCCTCGCCTGGAGCGCGCAGGCGGTCTGGCTGTTCGTCGCCTTGGGCTGGTGGGTGGACCGGCACCGCGAGCCGCGGGCGCCGGGTCGAACGCCCTCCCGGTCGCCGGCCTGAGGCCGGGCGCCCGGCCGGGCCCCGCGCGGACGGGCGGGGGAGCCCCGTGCGCGCGCTGTTAGGGTTTTCGCCGTGTCGGCAGCCCGTCTCTCCGTCGTCTGGACCCTCGCGCTCGCGGTCACCCTCGCTTCGGCGGTCTGGCAGCGGCGCACCGGGCCGAGCTACCCCGCGCGCGGCGCCGTGACGCTGGGCGGCGAGCGCATCGAGTACCGCCTCGCCCGCTCCCACGTCACCGGCAGCGACCAGCCGGTGCGCGTCGCGGCGGGCGGCACGGAGACGACCGGCGAGGTGCTCTGGCGCCACTTCCCGGGCACGGAGCCGTTCGCCGAGCTGGCGATGCGGCGGGAGGGCGGCGAGCTGGTGGCGGCGCTGCCGTCCCAGCCGCCCGCGGGCAAGCTCGAGTACCGGGTGCGGCTGAGGGCCGGCGCCGAGGAGGTCCTGCTGCCGCCGGAGCCGGCGGTGACGCGCTTCCGCGGCGCGGTGCCGGCGGCGGTGCTCGTGCCCCACATCGGCGCCATGTTCCTGGGCATGCTGTTCTCGAACGCGGCTGGCCTCTCGGCGGTGCTGGCGCGACCGCGGGCGGCGCGCCAGGGGAGCGTGGCGCTCGCGCTGCTCGCCGTGGGCGGCCTCCTGCTCGGGCCCGTGGTCCAGAAGTACGCTTTCGGCGCTTTCTGGACCGGCTTCCCCTACGGCACCGACCTGACCGACAACAAGACCGCGCTCGCCGTCCTCGCCTGGGGCGTGGCGGTCGTCGCCGCCGCGCGCGGCCGCTGGGCGCGCGCCGCGATCGTGGCGGCCGCGCTCGTCACGCTCGTCGTCTTCGCCGTTCCGCACAGCCTGTTCGGCTCCGAGCTGCGCCGCGAGCCGGCCAGCGCGGGTCCCGCCGGCTGAGCCGGCACCCCGCCTCGACCGATCCCCTCCGAAGGAGAGCTCGATGTCCCGCCTCGCCCCCGCTCACGAGCCGCACAAGTTCAAGACCGTCCGTCCGGTCGCCTTCCCCTCCCTCGAGGAGCGCAAGCGCAACCTCGCGGCGGCGCGCTTCAACGTCTTCCAGCTCACCCCCCGGCAGATCACCTTCGACATGGTCTCCTACGGCACCAGCGCCATGACCCAGGAGCAGCTCGCCGGCCAGCTGGTCGGCGACGAGGCCTACGCCGGCGCGCGCAACTTCGAGACCCTGAACGAGACGATCACGCGCGTGCTCGGCCACACCTACGTCTGCCCGACCCACAACTCGCTCGGCGCGGTCAAGCTGCTCCTGCGCGCCTTCGCGCGCTCCGGACAGTCGCTGCCCAGCAACGCGCGCGGGCGCGTCGACCTGCACGCGCCGCGCGGCATCGAGATCCGCGACGCGCGCGACCACGCCGCGCCGGTGTTCACGGGTGACTTCGACCTCGCGCGCCTGGAGCGCATGGTCGAGGAGTCGGCGCCGCCGTTCGTCGGCTGCCAGGCCTTCGCCGACGGCCAGCACCCGTTCAGCCTCGAGAACCTGCGCGCGGTGAGAGCTCTTGCCGACCGCAAGGGTCTGCGCCTCGTGCTCGACCTGTCGCGCGTGATCGAGAACGCCTGGTACATCCAGCGCCACGAGCCCGGGCAGGCCGACCGCACCATCGCGGAGCTGGTCAAGCTGATCGCCAAGACGGCGCACGTCGTGCTCATGGACGGCGCCCAGGACCCGCGCTCGAACACCGGCGGCTTCCTGGCCACCGACAACCCCGCCGACCACGAGCATTTCGTCAACGACGTGGTCGTGTTCGAGGGGCTCCACACTTACGGCGGCATGGCGGGACGCACCATGGAGGTGCTCGCGCGCGGCCTCTCCGAGATGTGCGACGAGGCGGGCGTGCAGTGGGTGATGCGCCAGACCGAGCGTTTCGCCGGCCGGCTGCGCGCCGCCGGCGTGCCGCTCGAGCGCGGCTGCGACGGGGCGTACGTACGCGCCGACGAGTTCCTGCCCCACGTCGCCGAGCACCCCGCGCACGCGCTCGCCTGCGCTCTCTACGAGACCTCGGGCGTGCGTGCGCTCGCCCAGGGCCTGATCGGCCGCGACCTGCTGCTGCCGGTGCAGATCCCGCGCCTGGCGATGACCAATTCCCAGCTCGACCAGGTCGCCGACGCGCTGATCGCAGTCTTCCGCCAGCGCGACAAGGTCGCCCCGCTCGAGGTCGAGGAGGGCGGCGAGTGGCACGACCAGCTGCGCTTCCGCTCGATCTTCGCCGACCTCGAGTGCTTCGAGTTCGACTGCGAGCCCTACGTCGTCCACACCCTGGAGCCGATCGCGCGCACCACGCGCGAGCAGCGCGAGCGCGCGATTCGCGAGGCGGGCTGGAACACCTTCCTGCTGCGCTCGGCCGAGGTCACCATCGACCTGCTCACCGACTCGGGCACCACGGCGATGTCCACCGCCCAGTGGGCGGCCTACGACGCCGCCCTGCCGACGCCGGCCACCAGCGACGCCTTCCTCGAGTTCGCCGCGGTGGTGCGCGACGTCTACGGCTACGAGCACGTGCTGCCCACCCACCAGGGACGCGCCGCCGAGCAGATCCTCTCCGAGGTGCTCATCCGGCCCGGCCAGCTCGTCCCCGGCAACATGTACTTCACCACCACCAAGGTCCACCAGGAGCTGGCCGGCGGGGTCTTCGTCGACGTGATCGTCGACCAGGCGCACGATCCGGTCTCGGAGTTCCCGTGGAAGGGCAACATCGACCTCGGCAAGCTCGACGCCCTGGTGCGCGAGCACGGCGCCGCGCAGATCGCCTACATCTCGTTCGAGTTCTCGGTGAACATGGCGGGCGGGCAGCCGGTGTCGATGGACAACCTGCGCGAGGTCTACGCCTACTGCAGCACGCACGGCATCCCGGTGATGTTCGACGCCACCCGCGCGGTCGAGAACGCCTACCTGGTCCAGAAGCACGACCCGCGCTTCCGCTCGACCCGGGTCAAGGAGATCCTGCGCGAGATGATGCTCTACGGGGACGGCTGCACGGTCTCCGGCAAGAAGGACTACCTGATCAACATCGGCGGCCTGCTCGCCTTCAAGGACAACGCCGAGTGGGCGCGCCGCGCCGAGGCGAAGATCCGCATCTACGAGGGCGGCGTGCGCGACGGCGGGCTGCCGGCGGCCGACCTCGCGGCGATGGCGCAGGGGCTGCGCGAGATGGTGGACGACCACTACATCCGCTCGCGCGTCGAGCAGTCGGCGCGCCTCGCCGGCTGGCTCAAGGCGGCGGGCGTGCCGGTGGTCGAGCCGACCGGCAGCCACGCGGTCTTCCTCGACGTCAAGCGCTTCCTGCCCCACGTCGACCAGGACGAGTACCCGGCGCAGCGCCTCGCCGGCGAGCTCTACCTCGAGACCGGGGTGCGCGCGATGGAGCGCGGCAACGTCTCCAAGGGGCGCGACCACGACGGCAAGAACTACCGCCCGGCGCTCGAGCTGGTGCGCCTGACCCTGCCCCGGCGGGTCTACAGCGACGACCACCTCAAGGCGGTCGCGGACGGCATCGTCCGGCTCTACCAGCGGCGCGAGTCGATCCAGGGCCTGCGCTTCACCTACGAGCCGAAGGACCTCCGCTTCTTCCAGGGCCGCTTCGAGCCGCTGGGGTGAGGGTCGGTCTTCTCTGCCTGTCTCCTGGCGCCGACTACTGCGGATTACGGTGACGCAGAACGGGCACGAGGAAGTCGGGGTCCTTTGGGCCCACCGCCTGCGCGCTTCCCGGCTGATGCATGAAGTAGATGAAGTTGTCGGGCCAGTCGTCGTCGATCGAATGGGGGTTCCTCCGCTCGGTGACGAAGAACTCGATGAGAGGCTCGTTCCCGAGCGCCCATCCGG
This sequence comes from Acidobacteriota bacterium, assembly GCA_017860005.1. Classification (GTDB taxonomy): domain Bacteria; phylum Acidobacteriota; class Thermoanaerobaculia; order Multivoradales; family JAGPDF01; genus JACTMI01. The sequence continues at coordinate 11,677 of JAFNAE010000084.1, forward strand.
GGGTGAGCATCGACTGGTAACCCTGCTCGCCGGCGAGGTTGGTCTTGAGGAACGCGATCAGGTACTGGTTGACCAGCCGGTGGACCTCGATGGTCGGAGTGAAGGGCGTGCAGACTGCTTCGAGGTTACCCTGGAGCCACCAATCGGGGAGGGAGAACAGGTAGTACTCGACATACAGCAGCTCGCAGAGGTCGCTGAACGACTGGTGAATGGAGTTGAAGACGTCCACGCGATAGGCAGGATGGCCGGAGAAGGCAGCATGCTGCCTCGCCTGCCAGGACTCGGAGCCGGGGGGAGGCAGAGCCAGCATCTCCCACTCCTCGCCGAGTCCCATGGCTGGAACGGTGATCCGGGCAAGCTCGTCGAAGTGCAGCAACTGGTTGGAGCCGTCGAGCGCAACGATTGCCCGGATCCGCGGATCGACCAACGAAGGGGCGCAGGTCCAAGCCGGCGGATCTTCGGGGAAGGCGCCGTAGAGGGTGTCGCAGACCGAGTCGTCGCCGCCCGATAGCGCCATCGCGGCGTAGCCGCCGAGCGACCAGCCACCCGCCGCGACCTGCTCCGGACGGATCGCCCCGAAGAGCAGGTGACCCTCGGTCTCATTCTTCGCCAGGAGATCGGTCAGCGCGAACGAGACGTCCAGCGGGCGATTGAAGGAACAGACGGCGAGGTGATCGCAGGGCTCCCAACTCCACCAGCAGTCTCCGTGGTGGTAGAGCACCGCAACGACGAAGCCATGGCTCGCCAGCCGGGTGCCGATCGAGATGTGGCCCCAGGGCTCGAAGCCCCAGCCGGGCGAGAAGACGAGGAGGGGAAAAGGCCCGTCGGCGGAGACCGCGGGCTCCTGGTAGGCGCGGTCGATGCCGTAGGGCTCCCAATCGGAAGAGGTCGAGCTCAGGACGGGCAGGATCCCCGCGCCGTCGTAGATGGGGTCGAACGGATAGATCGCCTGGGGCGTCGACCCGGTGATCGTTTCGGGATCGACCGGATACCAGACGTAGACCGGGATCGGCCGGTGGTCGTAGAGGTCGCCGTCGCCGTCCCGCGACGGATCGATGAGCAGGAAGTTGGTGAACCCGACCTCGTAGGGGCCCATCTGGGCCGGGTCGGGGACGTTGGGCTGTGCGCCGGCCGGTGAGGCCGGCGCAACGACGAGGAAAGTTGCTGCAAGCAATCCGAACAGGATCCGTCTCATGTTCCAGCTCCACTCACAGAGTCCTGCTTGAGGGGTACCACGAGGACACGATGCCGTTCGGCACTGACGGTTGGCCGCAACTCGCGCGGAATCGAGGAGGTGGACTGCGTTCGGAGCAACGAGTGGCTGCGACGCACGGACTCGATCGGTCGAGACGAGACCGTGACGAGAGGCCTCGAGCGCAGCAACGTGGAGTTCCAGCCGGAGTGTGAGAACGAGTGGGGGTTCGCCCGATTGCCAGCGTGAGGGACCTCACGTTTCTTCATCGCGGGCCTCCTGTCGCGGCCGGGGATTCCGGCGCGATCGGCGAATCAGACGGAACGACCAGGCAAGGCCGAGGTCAGGCAGCACCCGGACAACGGCTCGGCCGGGTGCAATTTAGGTTCAGCACCGCAGGACCTGCCGGACCGATCGGGTCCTCATGGTCGCCTCCTCTCGCGCCTGCAGGCGCGGCAGCGCGTTGCCCCGGGCTGCCGGCGATCCCTTCGGCAGCCCGGCTGTCCTGCTCCTTCGGGAAGAAGAGGATCCTGGGCTTTGCGGCCCTGGGTCTCCCCAGGTGTGCCCGTTCGAGGTCGGGCTCTCTCTAGCGCCTTCGTCTCCTCTTGCAGATACCCAATCGGGTGGGGGCGCATCTCACCCGAGCGGGTGGTCTTCTGGTCCGGGGCGCGAAGCGGAGCAGACGCCAGAGAAGGGTGCCCGCGACAGGCGGAGGGAGACTCGAGCCGTGCCCAGGGCGGCGTCGGGTAGGTGGCGCGCAGAGTCTCGAGGGCGTCGTAGTCGCCCTCGAAGGCGGGGGCGCGCAGGTGATTGAGGAGCGTGAGTGACGTTTCTCGAGCGCGCTGCTGGTTGTCGAGCGTCAGTGTCCGGCTGCGGGCTGGGGCCGCGAGCTGGCGCGGACCGCGATCCTCCCGGATAATCGCGTGCGATGTCCCGTCCGGTCGTCCTCTCGAGCCAGTTGATTCCGGCTGCGGAGATGCGCCTCCAAACCAGGGCTGGGCTTCACGTCATGTCGGTCGAATCAGGCGACGAAGGGCCATGACGACCGGCCGCCCAGCTCAGCACTCCGGTCTGACTGCGGAGCGTTGGGCGCAGTTCACGCTCGGACAGCGGATTCTGATGATCGCCAACGAGCTCCACCGCGCCAGCCTGTGCCTCGCGCGCGGGGAGGTGGGCGGCCTCGAGGCGTGCTACGAGAGGGCGCTCCGGCTCA
>JAFNAE010000003.1 GCA_017860005.1 Acidobacteriota bacterium
ACGAGACCCCATGAAGAGCGCCGAGATCCGGAGCAGCTTCGTCGACTACTTCGCCGCGCGCGGGCACCGGCACCTGCCGTCGAGCCCGCTCGTCCCCCGGGGCGACGCGACCCTGCTGTTCGCCAACGCGGGCATGGTCCAGTTCAAGGACTACTTCACCGGCGCCGCGCTGCCCGGGTTCCGGCGCGCGGTCACGGTCCAGAAGTGCCTGCGCGTCTCGGGCAAGCACAACGACCTCGAAAACGTGGGTCCCAGCGCGCGCCACCACACCTTCTTCGAGATGCTGGGCAACTTCAGCTTCGGCGACTACTTCAAGGCCGAGGCGATCGAGTGGGGCTGGGACCTGGTGACGCGGGTCTGGGGACTGCCGGCGGGGCGGCTGTTCGCCTCGGTCTACGAGCGCGACGACGAGGCGTTCGAGCTCTGGCGGAAGATCTCCGGGTTGCCGGCCGGGCGGGTGGTGCGCTGCGGCGAGAAGGACAATTTCTGGGCGATGGGCGAGACCGGCCCCTGCGGCCCGTGCAGCGAGATCTACGTCGACCGGCATCCCGGGCTCCCGCCGGCCGGCTGGGAGGAGGGGACCGACTCGGGGCGGTATCTCGAGATCTGGAACCTGGTCTTCATGCAGTTCGAGCGCGGCGCCGACGGCAGCATGACGCCGCTGCCGAAGCCCTCGATCGACACCGGCGCCGGGCTCGAGCGGGTCGCGGCGGTGCTGCTCGACGTGGATTCGAACTACGACACCGACCTGTTCCAGCCCATCCTGCGCGCCGCCGCGGAGCTCGCCGGCACCGAGTACGGCCGGGCCGCGGAGGCGGACGTCTCGCTGCGCGTGGTCGCCGACCATCTGCGCGCGGTCGCCTTCCTGCTCGCCGACGGCGTGATCCCCGCCAACGAGGGCCGTGGCTACGTACTCCGGCGCCTGTTGCGCCGCGCCGTGCGCCACGGCATGCGGCTCGGTTTCGACGAGCCGTTCCTCTGCCGCCTGCTGCCGGTGGCCGGCGAGGCGATGGGCGACGCCTATCCCGAGCTCGGCGCCACGCGCTCGGCGTCGGAAGCGACCGTGCGCGCCGAGGAGGAGAAGTTCCTCGCCACCGTCGCCACCGGCTCGCGCATGGTGCAGGAGGCGATCGAGGAGGCCAAGCGGGCGGGCTCCCGGACGCTGCCGGGCACGTCGGTGTTCCGCCTCTACGACACCTACGGGCTGCCCGTCCAGCTCCTGCGCGAGATCGCCGAGGAGGAGAAGTTCGCGATCGACGAGACCGGCTTCGAAGCCGCCCTCGCCGAGCAGCGCGAGCGCTCGCGCGGCGCCGCCGGGGAGCTCAAGCGCCTGAGGGTGGAGCTTCAGGAGTCGCTCGCCAGGGAGCTCGAGGGGCAGCCCGTCACTCGTTTCGAAGGCTACGAGAGGCTTTCCATAGAAGGGGTGAGGGTCCTCGCCGCCCGTGGACTGAGCGGAGCGACGGCGTCGGCAGGGAGAGCGGCAGGGGCCGGTGGTGAGTCCCCTGGAATCGGGACCGGAGAGACAGGCCTCGTGGTCACCGATCGCACCGTCTTCTATGCCGAGTCCGGCGGGCAGGTCGGCGACCGGGGGGAGATGCGCTGGCCCGGCGGGCGGGCGCTGGTGCGCGACACCCAGAAGGACGGCGCCGGCCGCGTCCTGCACGAGGTCGAGGTCGTCCAGGGAGCGCTGCGCGAGCCCTTCCCTTCACTGGAGCTTCAGGTCTCGCCGGAGCACCGGCTGCCGACCCAGCGCAACCACACCGCGACCCACCTCCTGCACGGAGCGCTGCGCCAGGTGCTCGGCGAGGGAGTCCGGCAGGCGGGCTCGCTCGTCCATCCCGACCACCTACGCTTCGACTTCACCTTCGGCCGTCCGCTGACCGCGGAGGAGAGGGGGGCGGTCGAATCGCTGGTCGACGAGTGGGTGCTCCGGGCGGTGGACACGCGGATCACGCCCGATCGCGAGTTCCGCGAGGCGGTCGCGGCGGGCGCCATGGCGCTGTTCGGCGAGAAGTACGGCGAGCGCGTACGCACGGTCGAGGTGCCGGGCTTCTCGCTCGAGCTGTGCGGCGGCTGCCACGTGCGCAACACCGGCGAGATCGGGCCGTTCGTGATCCGCCACGAGCGCGGCATCGCCTCCGGGGTGCGTCGCATCGAAGCGCTCACCGGCGGGCGGGCGCTCGCCTGGCTGCGCGAACGGGACGCGGAGCTGGCCGCGGTCGAGCGCGAGACCGGGGCCGGTGCGGAGGGCGCGCTCGCCGAGGTCGAGGCGCTCAAGCGCGCGCTCAAGGAGCGCGAAGCCGAGCTCGCCCGCCTGCGCGTCCAGCTCGTCTCGGGTTCGGCGGCGGCCGAGGAGCGCGAGGTGGCCGGCGTGCGCGTGCTCGTGCGCGAGGTGCCGCCGGCCCCGCCCGGCGAGCTGCGCAACCTCGCGGACGTCCTGCGCTCGCGGCTCGGCTCGGGCGTGGTCGTGCTGGGAGCGCGCGGCGAGGGCAAGGTCGCCCTGGTCGCCGCCGTGTCCGAGGACGTGCGCGGCCGCGTGCCGGCCGGCCGCCTGCTCAAGGAGGTCGCGGCGCTGGTCGGCGGCTCCGGCGGCGGTCGCGACGACTTCGCCCAGGCCGGCGGCAAGTCCCCGGAGCTGCTCCCGGAAGCCCTGGCGCGGGTGCCGGAGCTGGTCGCCGGGCTGGCCGGCGCGGCGAGCCGAGCGGACGGCGCGCCGGAGTAGAATCCGCAGAGGTCTCATGTCACGGCTCGTGCTGGCCCTCGCCGCCGTCGCGTTCGCCGCCGCTCCCGTGTTCGCGGGGAAGGTCGAGATCTCGGTGCGCGAGGACGGGGTGCGGGTGATGAAGAACGAGCCCGCCGAGGCGCGTGCGCGCCGCCTCGCGCATCGCTTCGTGGCCATTCCCGACGACCGCGTGGCCGGCCTCATCGAGCACTGGGCGTTCGAGCGCGAGCTCGATCCCCGGGTGGTGCGCGCGGTGGTCCAGGTCGAGTCCGGGTACAACGTTCGCGCGCTCTCGAACAAGGGCGCGATGGGGCTGATGCAGCTCATGCCCGACACCGCGCGCGAGCTCAAGGTGACCGACCCCTGGAGCCCCGAGCAGAACGTGCGCGGCGGCACCGCGTATCTGAAGCGGCTGCTCGACCGGTTCGGCGACCTCGAGCTCGCGCTCGCCGCCTACAACGCCGGTCCCGAGGCGGTGCTCCAGCACTCCGGCGTGCCGCCCTACGCCGAGACCCGTGAGTACGTGCGCAAGATCCGCTGCCTGCTCGACGGCGGCTGCGAGGAGACCGACGAGCTCGACGGTCGGCCGGTCAGGATCGAGCGCGGCCCGGACAACCGGATCCGAATCACGACCTCCGGCGCGGGCGGGTGAAGAACCTCCCGAACATCCTCACCGTGACCAGGATTCTCCTGGTCCCCATTCTCGTGACCGTGCTGTTCACCAAGGTAGCGGGAAAGGAGTGGTACGGGCTGGCGCTCTTCCTCGCCGCCGCGCTGACCGATTTCCTCGACGGCTACCTCGCTCGGCGGTTCCGGCTGGTCACCAAGCTCGGCCAGCTCCTCGACCCGGCGGCCGACAAGATCCTCGTCGCCTCGGCGTTCATCTCGCTGGTCGAGCTCGACCCGAAGGTCACTCCGGCCTGGATGGTGGCGGTCATCCTGGCGCGCGAGTTCGCGGTCGGTGCGCTCCGCAACGTGGCCGCCAGCGAAGGCCAGGTCATCGCGGCGGGCTGGAGCGGCAAGACCAAGACCACGGTCCAGATCGTCGCCATCTCGCTGCTCATCATCTACAACCAGCTCGGTGAGTTCCGGCACCTCGCCCCGATCTCGCTCTGGGTGGCGATGGTGGTGACCGCGCTGTCGGGCTTCGACTACTTCCTCCGCTACCGCCGGGTCCTCGCCGGCCAGGCCGCGCCGCGAACCGCCGGGCCGTGATCCGCCGCCACTTCCTCGAGCGCCTCCTGGTGGGCGCCGGACGGAGACCGCGTGTCGTGTTCGCGGCCACCCTGGTCGTGATGGCGGTGGCGCTCGCTCTCGCGACCCGGCTCCGCTTCGACCCGGACGTGCTCAAGCTGCTGCCCGAGCGCGACGAAGCCGTCAACACCTACCGCGAGACGCTAGAGCTGTTCGGCACCGCGGACTACCTCGTCGCAGCGGTGAAGATCCCGGAGGGCGTGCCCCTCGACCCCTACGCCGAGTTCGCAGACGCGCTCGCCGAGAGGATGCAGGCGAGCGGGCTGTTCACGTCGGTCGAGCACCGGTTGGGCGAGCCCGAGGACCTCCTGCGCGAGTTCCTGCCCAGGGCGCTGCTCTTCCTCGACGTGGTCGAGCGCGAGCGCGTGTCCGCGAAGCTCACCGACGAGGCGATCGCCCGGCGTGTCGAGGAGCTCCGGCGGACCCTCGGCACGCCGCAGTCGGTGGCGCTCAAGGACCTGCTCAAGCTCGATCCGCTCGGCCTCTCCGAGGTGTTCCTGGAGCGGCTCTCCTCCGGGCGCGGCCCGCTGGCGGTGGACTGGACCAGCGGCCGGTACCTGTCCCGCGACCACCGCATGGTGCTGGTCCTCGGCCGGCCCTCGCGCTCGCCCCAGGATCTCGCCTTCAATCACCGCCTGTTGGAGACGATGACCGCCGAGGCCGGGGCGCTCGCCGCGCGCTGGGGCGAGTTCGCACAGGGAGCCGAGCTGGCGGCGCCGGAGACGATCTGGGCCGGGCGGTACGTGATCACGCTCCACGACGAGTCGCTGATCTGGCGCGACGTGGCCACGAACGCCCTGACCTCGATCCTGGGCGTGCTCGTGCTGTTCTGGCTCGCCTACCGGCGCGCGAGCCTCCTGGCGCTCGTCTTCTCCCCGCTCTTCTTCGGTCTGGCGATCACCTTCGGCTTCGCCTCGCTGGCAGTGGGAGTGCTCGCCTCGACCACGGCCGGCGTCGCGGCGCTGCTGGTCGGGCTCGGCGACGACTTCGTGATCGTGCTCTACGGCCGCTACGTCGCCGAGCGCCGGCGCGGCGCGTCGGTGGAAGACTCCATGCGCGCCATGGGGGGAGCCACCGCGCGCGGCGTGATACTGGGCGCGGTGACCACGGCGGCGACCTTCTATGCCTTCCTGACCACCGACTTCACCGGTCTCTACCAGATGGGCCTGATCGTGGGCACCGGCATCCTCTTCTGCCTGCTCGCCGTGCTCCTGCTCGTGCCCGCCATGATCGGCTGGAGCGAGGAGCATCATCGCAGGCGCGAGAGCGAGCCCAGGCTCCACATCTTCGCATTCGGCATCGAGCATGTGACCCGCCAGGCGATGCGCTGGCCGCGCGTGACCCTGGCGGTGGCGGTGGCGGTGTCGCTGGCGGCCGTGGCGGCGGCGCCCGGCCTGCGTTTCGACGACAGCGTCGAGGCGCTCAGACCGCGGGGCAACCGCGGCATCCTGGCGCAGCAGACCATCAACGAGCACTTCGGCGCCGGCTTCGACCACATGTCGCTGGTGGTCGGAGCGGCGACGCTCGACGAGACGCTGGCGCTGGCCGAGCGCGCCGCAGAGGGCGCGCGGCGCCTGACCGCGGACGGCCGGCTGGGCGGTTTCGACGCCGTGAGCTCGGTGCTGCCGCCGCTGGCGCGCCAGCGCGCAGCGCTCGACTGGCTCGAGCGCGGACGAGCGAGCGGTGCGCTCTCGGCGGAGCGCGTGCGCGCGGCCTTCGGGCGCGCGGCAGCGGCGGAGGGCCTGCGCGTGGAGCCGTTCGAACCCGGTCTGGACCTGGTGGCGCGCGCGCTCGCGCCGGCCGGACCGGTGACGATGGAGGCCGTGCTCGCCCTGCCGCAGGGCCGGCCCCTCCTGGACCGGTATCTGCGCGAGGTGCCAGGTGGCTGGAAGAGCGTAGTCAAGCTCTACAACCTGCCCGGACGGCCGAAGCGCGAGGTGCCGCAGCCGGCGGTCGACCTCGCCGACTCGCTCGGCGAGGGCGCGCGCCTGACCGGCATGAACACGCTGTCGCGCAGCCTGCGCGGCGAGATCCGCCACGACGCTTTCGTATCCGGGCTGATCGGGCTGGTGGCGGTTGCCCTGCTGCTGTGGATCGACTTCCGCTCGATCCGCGCCGCTTTCCTCGCGCTCGTGCCGCTCGGCATCGGCATTCTGTGGATGATCGGGGCGATGGTGCTCCTCGGCCTCCACCTCAACTTCATGAACATCTTCGTGATCACGATGATCCTCGGCATCGGCGTCGACTACGGCATCCACATCATCCACCGCTTCCGCGAGGAGCGCGACCGGCCGGGAGGCAACGCCGTGCACGCGGTGGAGGAGACCGCGCGCGGCGTGCTGCTCGCCGCGCTTACCACCGTGGTCGGCTTCGGATCGCTCGCCACCTCGCACTACCCGGGCCTGGTCTCGATGGGCCTGGTCTCGATGCTCGGCACCCTCGCCACCGCGCTGGTGGCGGTCGCCGTGGTGCCGGCCTGGCTCGCCTGGCGCCACGACCTCAGAGTCCGCTAGCGAAGAAGAGACCGCGCCTCGCCGTCGCGCGCGGATGCTCGATCCGTGAGACGAACCGCCACCACCGAATGCCGTCGACGACGCTGGCGAGAGGCGGCTCGCATCGCGGCCGTCGGGGCTGTGGCCTGCGCTCCGATTCTCCTCGCGCTGCGCGACCTCCTGCCCGATCTCGCCGCCCGCGTCGCGCCCCGCAACGCCGATGTCCGCCTCGTCGTCTTCCTCCTCGACTGGGGCGCCGAGCGGTGGTCGGCGGGGCTCGGGGGCTTCTGGGACGCGCCCTTCTTCTTCCCGACGCCCTCCACGATGACGCTGTCCGAGCACCTGCTGCTGCCCTCCGCGCTCGTGGCGCTGCTGCGCGCGGCGGGCTCCACCACCGTGGCCGGCTACAACCTGCTCCTCGTCGCGAGCTTCGCGCTCACCGCGGCGGCCGTCTACGCGCTGCTGCGCGGTGCCGTGCGCGCCCGACCGTGGTGGCTCGCGATCCTCGCCCTCGCGGTCGTGCATGCGCCCTGGCGCTGGGGCCAGCTGCCGCATCTCCAGATGCTGTGGGCGCCGGGACCGCCGCTCGCGATGCTCCTGTTCGACCGCCTTCTGCGGCGGCCGCGGCGCGGACGGGCGTCGGCCTTCCTTCTCGCCTACGCGATCACCGTGCTCTCCGGCGGCTACCTGGCCTATTTCACGCACGCCGCACTCTTGACCACGGTCCTGCTGCGCTGCGCGCGCCGGGCCGATCGGCATCGATGGGCGGCGCGGTGGAAGCCGCTCGTCGCCACGCTCCTGCTCGGCGCCTCGCTCACCGTTTCGATCTACCAGCCGTACCTGGCGGCGAGTCGCCAGCTTCGCCTGAGCCGCAGGGCGACAGAGGTGGAAGCGCTCGGCGTACGGAGCGCGGATTGGCTCTCGCCGTCCATTCTGAACCGGTACTCGGGGCCGGCCCTCCGATCCTGGTGGCGACCCGAGGGCGACCTCTTCCCGGGCTTCCTGCTCGGCTTCGGAACGGTCGTCGGGCTCGCCGGGCTCGCTCTCGGCCCGCGGCGGGGCCGCCGGTGCGCGCACCTGTCCGTGCTCGGACGGGCGCTCGTGGTCTCGGGCGCTGCGCTCGCCGTGCTCGAGAACGGACCGGTCTTCGCCGGTGTCGCGAAGGTCTTGCCGGGGCTCGCGGGCCTGCGCGCGCCGACGCGCCTCCACTTCTTCGTCCTGCTCGCGGCGGCGGTCCTCACCGGTCGCGCGCTGGCCACCGTGCGGCGGCGATCGGGCTCGCGTTGGGCACCGCGCATCACCGGGCTCGCCGCGCTCCTCCTGCTCGTGCCGGAGGTCTGGGTTCGGCCGCTGCCTCGCTCCGACGGGCTCGAGCCCGAGCGCGCCGGGCAGCTTCCGGCCCACGTGCGATGGCTGGGCTCTCATCCGGTTCGCGCCGTCGCGCACCTGCCGTTCGTGGACGCGCACGTCGAGGCGGCGAGGATGTGGAGGACGCGCTTTCACCGCCGACCGATCGCCAACGGGTACAGCGGCTATCTGGCGCGGTCCTTCCTCTACTTCCGCCACGAGTGCCGCGCGCCGCTGGGCGCGGTCTCGGCGCGCTGCCTGGACGCGCTCGAAGCGCTGGGCGTCTCGCACCTCGTGGTCGAAGACGCGTCGCGGGGGCTCGAACCGGGCGACCTCCGGGGGCGGCTGGCGGCGGCGCTGAGGAGGGACGCGAGGTCCCGCCTCACCCTGGAGTTCGCCGACGACGAAGCCCTCGTCCTGGCGCTGCGGGCCAGCGACGCCCGCACGCTGCGCTCAACGACGCCGCAGCAGCAGGAGCAGGATCGGGCCGGCGACGAACCCGGCCAGGTGGGCGTACCAGGCGACGCCGCCCGCGGCCGAGCCCGGGGGCGCCAGGAGCGCACCGGTGAGCTGGAGCGCGAACCAGCCGGGGATGAAGAGGAAGGCGCGGCTGCGCAGGGGCAGGACGAGGCAGCCGACGGGGAGCACTCCGGTCAGGCGGGCGCGCGGGAAGAGCACCAGGAAGGCGCCGAGCACGCCGGCGATGGCGCCCGAGGCGCCGACCAGCGGCAGCGCCGAGCGCGGCGTGGCAGCGATCTGGGTCAGCGACGCGGCCAGCCCCGAGAGCAGGTAGAGAGCCAGGAAGCGCGCGCGCGGCAGCCGGCCCTCGACGTCGTCACCGAACACGAGCAAAAAGGCGAGATTGCCGAGCAGGTGGATCCAGCCCGCGTGCAGGAAGAGCGAGGCGAGGAGCCGGAACGGCAGCGCGAGCGGCTCGGAGAGCGCGACCACCTCGGCCGGCGAGATCGCCACGCGCGCGAGCGCGGCGCCGGCGCCGGGACCGAGCGAGAGCTCCCAGGCGAAGGCCGCGGCGTTGGCGGCGGCGAGCCCCCAGGTCGCCAGCGGCGCCCGCCGGCGCTTCTGCGCGTCGCGGATCGGGATCAAGCGCGCCGGCCGGAGCGCTCCGCGACGCGGTGGATGCGCAGCAGGTTGGTGAGCGGTCGGTCCTGGATCGGATAGCCCATGAGCAGGATGATGCACTCGCCGGGCCGGATCAGCCGACGGATGAGCAGCTCGCGCTCGACCACCTCGATCAGGTCGTCGCGGTGCTGGACCTCGCGCTCGAGGCGGATCGGCCGCGTCCCCCAGAGCAGCTGGATGCGGCGCGCGACGCGCTCGTCGGTGGTGAAGACGAGGGTCGGCACCACCGGCCGGTAGCGCGCCAGCCGCCGCGCCGTGAAGCCGCCCTGCGAGAAGGCCACGATGAGGCTGCCGTCCAGCTTCGAGGCCGCGTGCACCGCGGCGTCGGCGACCACGTCCGCGATCTCGATCGCGCCGCCCGCCGCCAGGGCCTCGGGATCGCGTCGCGAGGATGCGGCGAGCTCGTCCGCGGCGGGCGCGGGCTCGGACGGCCGGGCGCCGTCGGCGAGCTGCTTGAGCCGGTACGATTCGGCCTCGACCACGATCCGGGCCATGGTGCGCACGGCTTCGACGGGGAATCGCCCGGCGGCGGTTTCGCCGGACAGCATGAGCGCGTCGGCGCCGTCGAAGACCGCGTTGGCGACGTCGGAGGTCTCGGCGCGCGTGGGCCGCGGCTGGGCGATCATCGACTCCAGCATCTGCGTGGCGACGATCACCGGCTTGCCCGCCCGGCGTCCGGCGGCGATGATGCGCTTCTGCAGCACCGGCACCTGGTGGAGCGGCACCTCGACGCCGAGGTCGCCGCGCGCCACCATCACCGCGTCCGCCGATGCCACGATCTCGTCGATGTGCTCGACCGCGACCGCCCGTTCGAGCTTGGCGACGAGCGGGATGTCGTCGCCCAGCGCGCGCACCGCCGCGCGCAGCGCCTCGACGTCGCGCGCGCGCCCGATGTAGCTGCCCGCCAGGTAGTCGGCGCGCTCGGCGACCGCGAAGGCGAGATCGGCGCGGTCCTTGGCGGAGATCGTGAACGGGATGCTCGAGTCGGGGAGGTTGATGCCCTTGCGCGTCGAGACCGAGCCGCCGTCGACCACGCGCGCGGTCACCCGGCGCGCCGACTTGGCGAGCACCTGCAGGGCGACCAGCCCGTCCGCGATGAGCACCCGTTCGCCCTGCTGGAGATGGCGCAGGAACCCGGGGTCGTCGACCGGGAGATCGACCTCGCCGGGGTCCGCCCCCAGCGTGACGCGCTCGCCGCGGCGCAGGAGGCGGGGCTCCGCGAGCGCGCCCAGGCGGAAGCGCGGGCCCATGAGGTCGAGCAGCACGGGGACGTGCTTGCCGAGCTCGGCGGAGACGCGGCGGATGGTCTCGATCGTGCGCCGGTGCCCGGGGTGGTCGCCGTGCGACATGTTGAGCCGGAGCACGTCGGCGCCGGCCCGCAGCAGGCGGGCCAGGACCACCTCGTCGGACGAGGCGGGGCCGACCGTCGCGACGATCTTCGCGCGTCTCTCCATGGGGCCCCTGACAATACGGGAAATCCGGTGTCAGAGCACCGGTTTCCGCTTCGCTCGCCCGCGGGGAGACCGGTCGGCGTCGAGAAACCGGTGCTCTGACACCGGTTTTTCGGTAGGCTCGCGGGCCGGATGTTCGAGGGGCTGAGCGAGAAGTTCCAGGAGGTCTTCCGCCGACTCCGCGGCGAGGGGCGGATCACGCCGGAAGACCTCTCCTCTGCGCTGAAGCAGATCCGCCTCGCGTTGCTCGAGGCGGACGTCCACTTCCGCGTGGTCAAGGAGCTGCTCGCGCGCGTCGAGGCGCGCGCGCTGGGCGAGAAGGTGCTGGAGAGCCTGTCGCCGGCCCAGCAGGTGATCGCGATCGTGCGCGACGAGATGGCGGCGACGCTGGGTGGGGAGGATGCCCGCGAGCTGCGGCTCGACGGCGCTCCGGCGGTGGTGCTGCTGTGCGGACTCCAGGGTTCGGGCAAGACCACCACGGCGGGCAAGCTCGGCCGGCGCCTGGCCGGTCGCGGCAGGTACCCCCTGCTGGTGGCGGCCGACCTCCAGCGCGCGGCCGCGGTCGAGCAGCTGGTCCAGGTCGGCCGTGCCGTCGAGCTGCCCGTCCTGGTGCCCGACGAGGGCGAGCCGGTGGTGGAGCTCGCCCGTCGCTCCCTGCGCGAGGCGCGCGAGCGGGGCCGCGACGTGGTCCTGATCGACACCGCCGGACGCCTCCACGTCGACCAGGCGCTGATGGCCGAGATCCGGGCCGTGGCCGACGCCGTGACCCCGGACGAGATCCTCTACGTCGCCGACGCGATGACCGGGCAGGACGCCGTGCGCAGCGCCCAGGAGTTCGCGCGCGTACTGCCCCTGACCGGGGTGCTGCTGACCAAGCTCGACGGCGACGCGCGCGGCGGCGCGGCGCTCTCGGTGCGCGAGGTCACGAAGGTCCCGATCCGCTTCGCCGGCGTGGGCGAGAAGCCGGAGGATCTCGAGCTCTTCTCGCCGGCGCGTATGGCCTCGCGCATCCTGGGCATGGGCGACGTGCTGGCCCTGATCGAGAAGGCCCAGCAGGCGGTCGACGCGCAGGAGGCGGAACGGCTGGCCGAGCGGCTGACCAAGAGCGAGTTCACGCTCGAGGACCTGCGCGACCAGCTCAAGGCGGTGCGCCGGATGGGACCCCTGCGCGGGGTGCTCGACGCGCTGCCCCGCGTCGGCCCGATGAAGGGCCTCGACAAGCTCGGCGACGTCGACGAGAAGCGGGTGGTGCGCACCGCCGCGATCATCGACTCGATGACCCCCCAGGAGCGGCGCGCGCCCGGGATCCTGAACGCCGGGCGCAAGCGTCGCATCGCGCGGGGCTCGGGCACCAGCGTGCAGGAGGTCAACCAGCTGCTCAAGCAGTACCTGCAGATGCGCAAGCTGATGAAGGGCTTGCGCGGCGGCTGGCTGCGCAAGGCCTTCGGCCGCTGAGACTTGCGCCGGGGGACGGACCCCGGGCGCTGTGGTAGAGTGCCGCCCTCAGCGCCCGCCCCGGAAAGGCCGCGCCGGCGGGATCGAAACCGTAACCGAAAGGGAAGCGAAGCGATGCTGAAGATTCGGCTCCGCCGGATGGGGACCACCAACCGGCCGTTCTACCGCGTGGTCGTCTCCGACTCGCGCCGCGCGACGAGCGCCTCGGCGGTCGAGGAGATCGGCTTCTACGATCCCCGCCAGACGCCGCCCCGGGTCGAGATCGACCGCGCGCGGGTCGAGTACTGGGTGGGGAAGGGCGCCCAGCTCTCGGACACCGTGCGCCAGCTGGTCGGTCGCAAGGCGGCGGCGAACTGACGCCGTGAGCGCCGCCGGCGAAGATCTGCTCGCGGTGGTGCGATTGCTGGTCGACGACCCCAAGGCCGCGCGGGTCGAGGAGGTCGCGACGGGCACGTCGATCGAGTTGTGCCTGGGCCTCGCCGAAGCGGACCGGGGCAAGGTGATCGGGCGCCGCGGACGGACCATCGACGCACTGCGCGCGCTGGCGCGCTCGCGCGGCGAGCGGGAGGGGCGCGACTATGCCGTCGAGCTCCTCGAAGACTGAAGCCCTCCGGAATCTCCCCGAACAGGTTCTGGTCGGAATCGTGCTGCGCCCGCACGGCCTGCGCGGCGCGGTGGTGGTCGAACCCTGGTCGGACGTGCCGGCGCGTTTCGCGGCGGGGTCCGAGCTCGCGCTCGCGCCGCGCACGGGCGGGCGCCGCGGCGTGCGGGTGTGCGAGTCGTCGCCGGCCGCCGGTGGCGTGCGCCTGCGCTTCGAGGGGGTCACGACGCGCGAGGAGGCCGAGACCCTGCGCGGCGCGCGGCTCGAAGTGCCCGCCGCGGCGGTGGTGCCGCCCCCGGCGGGCGCCTACTACCTCTTCGAGCTGGTCGGCTGCCGGTGCGTGGACCGGCGGCGGGGCGAGCTGGGAGTCGTCGTGGACGTCGTGGAGGGCGGCGGCGGCTGGCTGATCGTGGTCGAGGGCGAGGGCGGACGGCGCTGGCCGCTGCCGTTCGTCGAGCGCTATCTCGCGCGCGTGGATCGCGGCGCGGGACGGATCGAATGGGAGCTGCCCGAGGGGCTGATCGAAGCGTGCGAATCCAGGTCCTGACCATCTTCCCGGAGCTCTTCGAGCGCTTCCTCCAGGCCTCGCTGGTGGGCAAGGCGATCGAGAAGGGGGTCCTGCAGGTGTCGGTGCGCGACCTGCGCGACTTCGCGCCCGACCGCCATCGCACGGTGGACGACGTGCCCTACGGCGGGGGCGGCGGCATGGTCATGGTGGCGCCGGTCTGGCTGCGCGCCGTGCGGGCCCTGGCCGGGGAGGCGCGGCCCTGGCGGGTCCTGCTCTCGCCCCAGGGCCGGCGCCTGGACGACGCCCGGGTGCGGGAGCTCGCCGGCCGGGGCGATCTGCTCCTGCTCTGTGGCCGCTACGAAGGCCTCGACGAGCGCGTGCGCGAGCTGGTCGTGGACGAGGAGGTCTCGATCGGCGACTACGTGCTGTCGGGCGGCGAGCTGCCCGCGATGGTCCTGATCGAGGCGGTGTCGAGAGAGGTGCCGGGAGTCGTCCAGCTCGCCGACTCGGTGACGCGCGACAGCTTCCGCTCGGGTCTGCTCGATCACCCCCACTACACCCGTCCGCCGGAGGTCGAGGGGCTGAGGGTGCCCGAGGTCCTGCTCTCCGGGGACCACGCGGCGATCGAGCGCTGGCGCGAGCTGGCGGCGCTCGAGGCGACGCGCCGGAAGCGCCCGGATCTGCTCGGGCAGGCCCGGCTGTCGCCGGCCCAACGCCGGGAGCTGGACCGCCTGGGGGCCGCGGCCGGGGCCGGCGGGGTTGCCGGAAGTCGAGATAGTTGAGACAATTGCCAGTCCTTTTTGAGGTGCCGTGATGAGCCAGCTGCTGGAGATCGAACGCGCGTTCCTGCGTCCGGAGTTCCCCGAGTTCCGACCGGGCGACACGGTGCGCGTACAGGTCAAGGTCGTGGAAGGCGAGAAGGAGCGCCTGCAGGCGTTCCAGGGCGTCGTGATCTCGCGCAAGGGGGGCGGGACGCGCGAGATGTTCACCGTGCGGAAGATCTCCGCCGGGGTGGGGGTCGAGCGCATCTTCCCGTTGCACGCGCCGGTGGTGGACAAGATCGAGGTCGTCCGCCGGGGCCGGGTGCGCCGGGCGAAGCTCTACTACCTGAGGCAGTTGCGCGGCAAGGCGGCGAGGATCGAAGAGCGCCGCGACGAGGTTGCGACCGTCCGCAACGAGGACTGACCGGACCGTCGCGCGAAGGCGGCGGCTCGGGGAGGAGAGGTTGGCCACCATCGCGGATCTGTGGGGGGAGCTCCTCCGGCTCGGCTGGATGAGCCGGCTGGAGGAGGCGCTCGGCGCCGCTGCATGCGGCGATGTGGCCGGCGTGGACGAGGCCGGCCGCGGCGGTCTGGCCGGGCCCGTGGTGGTCGCCGCGGTGATCCCCGAGCCGACGCGCCGGGTGGCGGGCGTGGACGACTCCAAGAAGCTCGACGCGCGCGCCCGCGAGCGGCTCGCGGTCGAGATCCGGCTCGGCGCCCGCGCCTGGGCCACCGCCGCGATTCCCGCCGCCGAGATCGACGCCACCGACGTGCTCGCCGCCACCCGCCACGGTGCCCGCGAGGCGCTGGCCCGCCTCGGCCGGCGCCCGGCCGTGGTGGTCACCGACGCGCTCCCCCTGCCGGGCCTCGAGATCGCCTGCCTGCCGGTGGTCAAGGGCGACGCCTGGTGCTATGCCGTGGCCTGCGCCTCGATCCTGGCCAAGGTCGAGCGCGACCGGCTCCTGACCGATCTCGATCGCGACTTCCCGCACTACGGGTTCGCCCGGCACAAAGGCTACGGCGCGCCCGAGCACCTCCGGGCGCTGGCACGCTTCGGCCCGAGCCCGGTTCACCGCCTCACCTTCGCGCGCGTCGTGCCGCGGCGGGAGGCCGCCTGATGGCGCTGAACCGCGAGAAGGTCCTCGAGGTCGCGGAGAAGCTGATCGCCCGCGGCAAGGTGGACGCCGCGATCCAGGAGTACCGCAAGCTCCTGGCCGACAATCCGAAGGACATCGCGCTCCTCAACAGGGTCGGGGACCTCTACGTCCGGATCAGCCGCAACGACGAGGCGGTCCGGCTCTTCCTGCAGCTCGCGGCGCGCTATTCGGAGGACGGCTTCTTCGTCAAGGCGATCGCGATCTACAAGAAGATCCTGAAGTTCGATCCGACGCGCCTGGTCGTCTACGAGAAGCTCGCGGACCTCTACCACAAGCAGGGCCTGGCCAACGAGGCGCGCGCCCAGTACGAGGTCCTGGTCGACTACCACCACAAGCACGCCGATCCCAGGTCGGCCGCCGGCGTCCTCGAGAAGATGGCGGAGCTCGACGCCGACGACCCCAAGCCGCGCGCGCGCCTGGCGGAGATCTACCACCAGCTCGGCGATCGCGAGCACGAGCTGCGCGAGTACCGGACCCTGGCCGAGCTGATGATGAAGCACGGGCGCTGGGACGAGGCGGCGCAGGTCTACGGGCGGGCGCTCGCCGTCGCGCCCGACGACCTGTCGTTCGTCACCGACGCGGTGCTCGGCCTCAAGGACGCCGGGCAGGTGGGAGCCGCCGCGAAGCTGCTGGCGATCGCGGTGGAGAAGAACCCGCAGGCCGAGCGCATCGCCCGCCTGGCGGGCCTCTCGCGCGAGCCGCGCGCGGCGGCCCAGGCTCCTCCGGCGGCGAAGCTGGACACGACGAGCGCCGGGTTGCGCGTGCGCGACGTGGCGCCGCCGCCGCCCGAGCTCGAGGTGCGTCCGCCCGAGCCACCGGCGCCGGAGCAGGCGCTCGAGCCCGAGTTCATCGTCGAGCTGCCCGACGAAGGGCTGCCCTCGACCGAAGTGCGGCCGACCGAGGAGATGCTGCGCCGGTCGCCGGAGTCGCCCTGGTTCGCGGCCGAGGAGTTCGTGCTCGAGATCGAGGGCGTCGAGGCGGAGGCGCCCCTGGCGCCGGAGGCGGCGGCGCCACCGGCGCCCGCCGCGCCGGCTCCGCCGGAGATCGACTGGAGCTTCGAGGCGGAGCCGGAGCTCGAAATCGAGCTGCCCGTGCTGCCGGAGGTCGAGCCGGCCGTGGCTCCGCGCGACGAGGCTCCGCCGCCCGCCGAGCCCGCGCCTCCCGCGCCGCCGGTGTCGGTGCCATTCGAGGTCGGACTGGACCTCGAAGAGCTCGAGCGCACCGCCTACGAAGTGGCTCCGGTGGAGGTTCCCGTGGGCCGGCGCCTGGCCGACCTGCTCGCCGAGGCCGAGGTGTTCCGCAAGTACGGGCTGCGCGAGAAGGCCCACGACCGGATCCGCGAGATCCTCCACCACGAGCCGCAGCATCTCGAGGCGATGGCCCTGCTGGTGGCGCTCCTGCTCGAGGAAGGCAAGCACGACAAGGCGCTCGCGCGCGCCCAGCAGCTGGCCGGGATGGTCTCGGGGCGCGCCGAGGCCGAGACGCTCTGGCCGGGCGTCGAGCAGAAGCTCGCCAAGGCCGGCTACCGCATCGAAGCCGGACAGCCCGTGGCGCCGCCAGCGCCGAAGAAGGTGCGCAAGGACTCGGTGGCGGCCCTGCTCGAGGACCTGGTCGGCCTGACCGGCGAGCCGAAGAAGGCGCGCCCGGCCGCGCGCAAGGCCGGGGCCGCCGCTCCGGCGGTGCCCGAGACGCTCCCGGCGCCTCCGCCACCGCCGGCCCGCCGACCCGCGCCGGCTCCACCGGCGGTGCCGGCCCCTCCGCCGCCCGCCGCCCAGGCCCCTCCGCCCGCGGCCGGCGCCGACGAGGGACTCGGCTGGCTCGAAGAGCCGAAGGCCCGGACGCCCGCGCCGCCGCCGCTCTCGGCGCCGCCGCCCGCGGCCGCCCCGGCGCGGCCGAGCGCCGACGAAAAGCTGTTCGAGGACGAGGAGGGCTTCTTCGACCTCGCCGCCGAGCTCGAGGAGGAGCTCTCGAAGGAGGAGCTGCTCGCCGCCACCGGCCCGCTCGGGCGCGAGGAGCCCTCGCTCGAGGAGATCGTGGAGGGATTCAAGAAGGGGGTCGCCGAGAGCCTCTCCGCGGAGGACTACGACACCCACTTCAACCTCGGCATCGCCTATCGCGAGATGGGCCTGATCGACGAGGCGATCGGCGAGTTCCAGCTCGCGGCCAAGGACGCGAAGTACCTGATCGACTGTTGCTCGCTGCTCGGCGGCTGCTTCCTGGACAAGGGGCTGCCGGAGCTGGCGGTGAAGTGGTTCCGCAAGGGTCTCGAGGTGCCGGACCTGCCCGAGGAGGCGACCCTCGGTCTCCTCTACGATCTCGGCAATCTCTACCTCACCACGGGTGAGCGCGAGCGGGCCCTCAAGACCTTCGTCGAGATCTACGGCATCAACTCCAACTACCGCGACGTGGTGGCGAAGCTCGAGGAGCTCGGGCACCACTGACGCCCATGCGACGGCGTCGCCGGGCAGGAGAGGCGCCGGACTCCGAGCCCACCGCGTCCCGCCGCGAAGGCGGCGCGCGGTGGGCCTGGTGGATCGCCGCCGGGGCGCTCGCGGCGCTGCTCGCCGCGCGCTACGCGCCCCGCCTCACGGGCTCGTTCGCGCCGCGTGCCCTGGCCGCCCACGTGGCGCTGCTCGCCGAGGGCGAGGCGGTGGCGAGCGACGGGCCGCACGAGCTCGCCGCCGGCCGGGCCTTCCGCCTCCACGCGGTGCTCGAAGCGGAGACGATCACCGGCCGCAGGGTCTGGTTCAGCGAGGCGCCGGCGCTGCGGCTCGGCGGCCGCGACGTGCCCGCCGACGCGATCCGACCCTGGCCCGAGGCCTCGACGGCGCGCGTACGCTGGCTCACGGTCGAGGGCTTCGCTCCCTTCGTGGAGGCGGCTTCGGCGGCCGACCTCGACCGCTTCGCCTACCTCGAGACCTTCCACCCCGAGTGGGGGAGCGGCTGGACGGTCGAGGGCGTCGTCGACCCCCGCCTCGCCCTCGCCGACTCCGATCTCGCGCTGCGCCCGCTCGGCTTCGGCGTTCAGCGCTGGACCGTGCGCATCGAGCGTTACGAGGCCGCGGCGGCGCTCACCCCCAGCGAGCGTACCGTCGCGCCGGGCGCCGCCCGGCTGCTGACGTCGCCCGCGCTGGTGACCTCCGCGGTGGCGACCCTCCCGGCGCCGCTCGCGGCGGTCTCGGCCGCCTTCGGGCGGCCGCTCGTGGCGCCCGCGGCCGGCCTCGACGCGAGCGGGATCGAGCGCATCGAGGGCTGGGTCGCCGCGGGGCTCGCGGTGCGCGGCGACCGCCTGCTCGCGGCGCACCTGATGGCAGCGGGTCGGCGCGTCGAGGACCTGACCTTCGAGGTGGTGGAGCTCGGCGCCGAGGGCCCCCGCTGGGGCGACGAAGCCGCGGCGGGTGACCTGTTGCGCGCCGGCGGACGGATCGTGATCCTCTTCCGCGACGCGGGCGAGCCCGGGCGCCTCGATCCCGCGGATCTCGCCTTCGACCTCGGCCGAGGCCTGCGCGTGCAGCGCCTGGACCGCCTCTTCCTGGCCGAGGGCGGGCGCCTGCGCCTCGACCTGGCGAGGCTCGCGCCGGCCCCGGGCGGGACCTGAGCCGGGGCGGTGGGAGAATCCCGACCGTGCGCGGCCCGACCCTGTTCGACGACGGCCCGGAGCCCGCGGCGAGCCGGCCCGCGGCCGGATCTCCGCTCGCCGACCGCATGCGCCCGCGCGCGCTCGACGAGGTGGTCGGGCAGGCGCGCGTGGTGGGGAGCGGCGGCTTCCTGCGCCAGGCGATCGAGGCCGACCGCGTCCCCTCGCTCGTCTTCTGGGGTCCGCCGGGCTCGGGCAAGACCACGCTCGCCCGGCTGATCGCCGCCTCGACGCGGGCGCACTTCGTGCCCTTCTCGGCGGTGGTCTCCGGGATCCAGGAGATCAAGCGCGTGATGGCCGACGCCGAGCGCCTGCGCGCCGCCACCGGGCGGCGCACGCTGCTCTTCGTCGACGAGATCCACCGCTTCAACCGCGCGCAGCAGGACGCCTTCCTGCCCTACGTCGAGCGCGGGGACATCGTGCTGGTGGGCGCCACCACCGAGAATCCGTCGTTCGAGCTCAACTCGGCGCTGCTCTCGCGCTGCCGCGTGGTGGTCCTCGATCCCCTCTCGCCGGAGGACCTCACGACGCTGGTCGAGCGTGCCCTCCGGGACCGCGAGCGGGGCCTGGGCGGGGCGGCGACGGAGCTCGATCCCGGGGCCGTGGCCGCGATCGCCCAGCTCGCCTCCGGTGACGCCCGGCGGGCCCTGTCGCTGCTCGAGACGGTGGTCGCCGACGCCGTCGCGTCGGGGCGGGGCCAGCTCGGGCCCGAGGACGTGATCCGCGTGGCGCAGCGCAAGGTGCTGCTCTACGACAAGGCGGGCGAGGAGCACTTCAACCTGATCTCCGCCCTCCACAAGTCGCTGCGCGAGAGCGACCCGGACGCGGCGCTCTACTGGCTGGCGCGCATGCTGCGGGCCGGCGAGGACGCCGACTACGTGGCGCGCCGCCTGGTGCGCTTCGCGGTCGAGGACGTCGGGCTCGCCGATCCGTCCGCGCTCGAGCGCGCGCTGGCCGGCTGGCAGGCGTACGAGCGCCTGGGCAGCCCCGAGGGCGACCTGGCGCTCGCCCAGGTCGTGGTGGCCCTGGCCCTGGCGCCCAAGAGCGTCTCGGTCTACCGGGCGTGGGGCAGGGTCCTGGAGACGATCGAACGGCGCCCGGCCGACCCGGTTCCGCCGGCGATCCGCAACGCGCCGACACGCCTGATGCGCGAGGTCGGCTACGGTGCCGGCTACGTCTACGCGCCCGACACGGAGAGCGGCGTCGCCGGGCTCGGCTGCCTGCCCGAGGCGCTCGCGGGCACGCGCTTCTGGGAGCCGACACGCAACGGCCTCGAGGCGCGGCTCGCCGAGCGCCGTGCCGAGCTCGACCGTCTCCGCGCCGAGGCGCGGCGCCGTGCGGGCGAGCCGGGCCCCGGCGGCTCCGAGCCCTGAGCGGCGCTGCCGGGGCGAGCCGCCGGCGGGCGGGGTGCAGGGCGCTGGCGGGGCTGGTAACCTCGGCCCAGGTTCTGGAACGCCTCCGCCGGAGGGAGCATGTCGATGGAGCAGGGGCAGGGCCTGTCGTTCGCCGACCGGGTCCGTATCCGGAACGCGCCGGAGACCGTCGCGCGCAGGCTGGCCGGCCGCGTCGGCGAGATCCACGGTTTCACCATGCCGGCCTCGTCCGGCGTCGACGTGATCGGCGCCTCGGCCCACGAGGTGGCGCTCGGCGTCTACTTCGACGAGCTCAAGGAGGCGCTCTGGTTCGCGCCCGAGCTGCTCGACTTCGTCGATCACGGCGAGGGCACGACGATCCGCGTGCAGGGCAGCGACGTCGAGTGGGTCAAGACCGAGCGCGGCGACTGGCTGCAACAGCGCCGCCAGGTGCCGTGGCGCGCCCGCTTCGTGCGCTGGCTCGCGGGGCAGTGAGGCGTTCGCGCCGCGGCGTGCGGCGCGCTCGCCTCGTCGAGGTCCACCGGAGGGCGAACTGGATGGGCGGCGCGGCCTGCTGGCGGGTCGCCGCCGGCTCCCGGAGGGCGCATGGACGGCAAGGTCGAGATGCTGCGTCACACTCTGGCGACGCTCGCCTACCGGGGCGGCAAGGCGATGCGCGGAGCGCCCGCCGGGTTCGGCGAGGTCCGCGCCGCGCCGGAGAGCCGCTGCGCGGGCGAGATCCTCGCCCACGTCGGCGACCTGCTCGACTGGGCGCTGGCGCTTGCCGACGGCGAGCACCGCTGGCGCGAGACGCCGAGGAGAGGCTGGGAGGACGACGTGCGCCGCTTTCACGACGGCCTCGCCGCGCTCGATGCGCGGCTGGCCTCGGGCGCGCCGCTCGGATTCCCGCCCGAGCGGCTCTTCCAGGGGCCGGTGGCGGACGCGCTCACCCACGTCGGCCAGATCGCGCTCCTGCGCCGGCTGGCCGACGCCCCCGTGCGCGGCGAGAACTACTTCAAGGCCGAGATCGAGGCCGGCCGGCTCGGCCCGGCGCAGGCGGCGCCGCGGCGCGAGTTCGACTGAGGGCCGTGGCGGCGCGGCGGAACTTCGCCCGGCGCGCCACGTAGAGGAGCTCGAAGGGGGGTGCCGTCATGTCGACCGCCATCGTCGAGCGCCGCCTCCGGCGCAGCCGCCGGCACGCGATGCTGGGCGGAGTGATCGGAGGCTTCGCGGAGTACTTCGACCGCGATCCGACGCTGCTGCGCGTCCTCTACGTGCTGGTCTCGATCCTCTCGGCGGCGTTTCCGGGGATCCTGGTCTACCTGGTGCTCTGGCTGCTCATCCCGCGCGCGGAGTCCTGAGCGCGGCGGGCGGGCCGGGCCGATTCACGGCGAGCGCCGGCCGGCCTCCTCGATCGCCGCGAGGACGAGCTCCTTGCCCAGCAGCTCGGGCAGCAGCCGCGGCTCGCGTCCCGGCCGGTACAGCATGTAGAAGGGGATGCCGTAGCGGCCGTGGGCGGCCAGGAAGTCGCCGATCGCGTCGTCCCGGTTGGTCCAGTCCGCCTTCATCGGCACCACCCCGTGGCGCGCCAGCGCCGCGCGCACCTCGGGCGTCTCCAGGATCAGCCGCTCGTTGACCTTGCAGGTCACGCACCAGTCCGCGGTGACGTCGAGGAAGACCGGCGTGCCCGCGGCGGCGAGCCGTTCGGCCTCGGCCGGGTCCCAGGCGCGCCAGGCGATGCGGCCGGTGTCGCCGCTCACCTCGATCGTGCGCGCGGCCGGTCCGCCGCCGGCGGCGAGCGCGATCGAAGCCGCGGCCAGGGCGATCGCGGCCCCGCCCCAGAGCCGCCGCGCCACCGAGCCGAGCCGCGCGCGGTGGGCGAGCCAGACGCCGAGCGCGGTGGCGAGCAGGGCAGATTCGACCAGCGCCAGCCGCTCGGGAGCGACCTGGTTGCCGAGCACGTAGAGCAGCCAGACCAGCGCGCCCGCGAGCAGGAAGCCCATCACCCCGCGGAGCGTCTCCATCCAGGCCCCGGGTCGTGGCAACAGGCGTGCCGCGGCAGGCGCGGCGGCCAGCGCCAGGTAGGGGAGCGCCATGCCGAGGCCGATCGCGGTGAACACGGCGGCGACGATCGGTGCGCTCTGCGCGAGCGCGAAGCCGACCGCGGTGCCGAGGAAGGGCGCCGAGCACGGCGTCGCCATCAGGGTCGCGAACAGCCCCGAGACGAAGTGTCCGGCGACGCCCTCGCGCCCGCCCTCGCCGGCCGCGGCGGCGAGCCGGCCCGGCAGCTGGATCTCGAACAGGCCCCACAGGTTGAGCGTGAAGAGCAGGATCACCGCGGCGAGGAAGGCGACGAAGCCGGGGCGCTGGAACTGCACGCCCCAGCCGACCGCGGAGCCGGCCGCCTTGGCGGCGATCGCGGCGCCGGCCAGGACCCAGAACGAGACCAGGATGCCGGCCGCGGTGGCGAGCGCGCCGACCCGGACGTGGCGACGTCCGGCGGCGGCCGAGCGCACCAGGCCGAAGACCTTGAGCGAGAGGATCGGCAGCACGCAGGGCATGGCGTTGAGGATCAGCCCGCCGACCAGTCCGAGCAGCAGGACGACGGCGAGCCCGCGTCCGCCTTCAGGGCCCGATGGGGCTCCGTCCTCCGGCCGCGTCGCCCGGGCGGGCTCGGCGGCGAACAGCTCGGCGTGGGTCGGCGCTCCGGCGCCGCCGATTGCGAGGTCGACGCCGGCGGTGCGCTCGACCGGCGGCAGGCACGACCTGTCGTCGCAGGCCTGGTAGCGGAGCGTCGCTCGCACTGCCGCCGCGCCCGCGGGCGCGGCGGCCGGAACCTCGACCTCGAAGAAGAGGCGGACGCGCCCCTCGTAGACGGCCAGGGGCTCCTCGGCGAAGGCGAAGCGGGCGAGGTCGGGCTCCGGATAGCGCACCGCGCCGGCGCTCCAGCCCGGCGGGACCTCGACGCGGAGCTCGGTCGGAATCAGGTAGTCGAAGGTCGGCACGTGCGCCTGCGCGTGCCAGCCCGGCTCGATCTCGACCACCGCGACCAGCCGCGCGACCTCGCCCGGCGCGTACGACGAGCGGTCGGCGGCGAGCGTGAGTTCGGCCTTCTGGACGCGCTCCGGCTGGGCCGCGGCGCCGCACACCAGGGCCAGACCGGCGGCCACGGCGAGCGTGGGCGCACGCCACGCGAGTCGGTCCCGGATGCCGGTCATGTGCAGCGCGGTCCCGCGTCGGCGCGCAGGCGCGCCAGCGCGCGGCGCGCTTCGCCGAGCAGCGGGCTCGACGGGTGGTCCTTCTCGAAGCGGGCCAGCAGACCGGCGGCGTCGCCGCAGTCGCGCGCGCTCTCGGCGATCCAGAAGGGAAGCAGCGCGAGGCGCTCACCCAGCTCGGGGTCGGACGCCCCGGCCCGTCGCCGGGCGCGATCGGCGCCGGCGGCCGCGGCGCGCGCCTGGTCCAGGTCGCCGGCCATGCGCCAGGCGTCCGCCAGCAGGTACCGGCTCCAGGCCTCGCGCTCGGGCGGCAGCGAGGCGACGGCGAGCAGCTTTTCGAGAGCGGCCGCCGCGCGCGCGCCGTCCCGGCGCTGCCAGCGCTCCAGGGCGACGGCCTCGAGCGCTTGCGCGTCGCCGCCGGCGAGTGTGCGCTCGTAGGCGGCGAGCGCGCGCTGGTGGGCGGCGATCTCGGCGCGCACGCTGCGCACGAGCTCGCGCGCGGGCGCGAAGCCGGACACGGCTCCGACGTAGGCTCCCGAAGGCTCGAGCAGGATCAGGGTCGGCAGCGAGACCGCGCCGTAGGTTTCGGCGAGCTCGGTGCCCTCGCCGCCGTCCTCGACGTCGACGCGCAGCAGCACCAGCTCTTGCGCCATTGCGACGAAGGCCGGGTCCGGGAAGACCTCGCGCTCGAGCCGCTCGCACCAGCCGCACCACTCGGCGTAGGCGTCCACCAGAACCAGCCTTCCCGAGGCGCGCGCCTGCGTCATCGCGCTCTCGACCCGCCGCTCCCAGCGCGGCGGCGGCTGGCCCTCGAGGGCCGTCGAGAGCGTCGCGGCCGCAGCCAGAAGCGTCACTGCAAGACGTTGATTCAGCACGGTTTGGGGGGCTTCCTCGAAGGCTCCAGGAAGCGCCGCGATGATAGCACGGCGAGCCTGGGCGAGCGGCGCGACGGTATCTCGAGCCCGGTCGGGCTCCGATAAGCTAGCGCCGCGGAGCCCGGTAGCCGGCGCCAGAGCGGGGCCGGCTCCCGGAACGACCCGAAGGAGACCGGAGACATGTCCATGCCACGTTCGCGGTCGAGCCGCAGGCTCGCCGTCGCGCTCGCAGGAGCCCTCGCCACGATGCTCGACTCCCCCGTCGCCGCCCAGCCGCAGGGCCCGCCCACCGTGGAGGAGGCCCAGAGCTTCCTCGTCGACGCCGAGGCCCGGCTGCTCGACCTCTGGATCCAGCGCGAGCGCGCGTCCTGGGTCCAGTCGACCTACATCACCTACGACACCGAGCTGCTCGCGGCGCGCGCCAACGAGGAGACGATCAAGGCCACGATGGAGCTGGCGCGCGCGGCTACCCGCTACGACGCGCTCGAGCTGCCGGAGCCGTGGGCGCGCAAGCTGAGGCTGCTCAAGATCGCGCTCACCCTGCCCGCGCCCTCGGACGCGGCGCAGCGCGCCGAGCTGACCCAGATTGCGGCGCGCATGGAGGGCACCTACGGGCGCGGCAAGTGGTGCCCGGGCGAGGGCAAGGAGTGCCTCGACATCGCGGCGATCTCGGACCTGCTCGCGGCGAGCCGCGACCCGAAGGAGCTCGAAGCGGCCTGGCAGGGCTGGCACGACATCTCCACCCACGGCATGCGCGAGGACTACCGCCGCTTCGTCGAGCTCGGCAACGCCGGCGCGCGCGAGCTGGGCTTCCAGGACCTGGGCGCGCTCTGGCGCTCCAAGTACGACCTCGACCCGGTCGCCTTCGAAGTCGAGCTCGAGCGGCTCTGGCTCCAGGTCAAGCCGCTCTACGATTCGCTCCACTGCTACGTGCGCGCGCGGCTGACCGAGACCTACGGCCCCGAGGTGGTGCCCCCCGGCAAGCCGATCCCCGCCCACCTGCTCGGCAACCTCTGGGCCCAGCAGTGGGGCAACGTCTACGAGCTGGTCGAGCCGAAGGGCGTCGCCGACCCCGGCTACGCGCTCACCGAGCGCCTCGAGAAGGCCGGCTACGACCCGATCAAGATGGTCAAGACCGGCGAGGCCTTCTTCACCTCGCTCGGGCTTGCACCGCTGCCCGAGACCTTCTGGGAGCGCTCCATGTTCGTCAAGCCGCGCGACCGGGACGTCGTCTGTCACGCCAGCGCCTGGTCGGTGGACCAGAAGGACGACCTGCGCATCAAGATGTGCATCCAGGTCAACGAGGAGGACTTCAACACCATCCACCACGAGCTCGGGCACAACTTCTACCAGCGCGCCCACAACACCCAGGATCCGCTCTTCCGCGACGGCGCCAACGACGGCTTCCACGAGGCGCTGGGCGACACGCTGGCGCTCTCGGTGACGCCGAAGTACCTGATTCGCCTCGGCCTGATCGACAAGGAGCCGCCCGCCGACGCCGACGTCGCGCTGCTGCTGCGCCAGGCGCTCGACAAGGTCGCCTTCCTGCCCTTCGGCCTGGTCATCGACAAGTGGCGCTGGGGCGTCTTCTCGGGCCGCATTCCGGCCGACCGCTACAACCAGGCCTGGTGGGACCTCAAGCTCAAGTACCAGGGCGTGGCGCCGCCGTCGCCGCGCAGCGAGGCGCAGTTCGATCCGGGCGCCAAGTACCACGTGCCCGGCAACACGCCCTACATGCGCTACTTCCTCGCCCACATCCTCCAGTTCCAGTTCCACCGCGACCTGACCGCCGCCGCCGGCGAGACCGGCCCGCTGCACCGGCGCTCGATCTACGGCAGCAGGGTGGCCGGGGAGAGGATCGAGAAGATGATGCTCATGGGCGCGTCGAAGCCGTGGCCGGACGCGCTCGAGACGCTCACCGGATCGCGCGACATGGACGCCTCGGCGGTGCTCGAGTACTTCGCGCCGCTCAAGACCTGGCTCGACGAGCAGAACCGCGGCCAGGTGTGCGGTTGGCAGTGAGGGCCTGAGCGGCGATGGACGACGACGCCACCGAATCCCGCGTCCGCCGCGGCGGCGAGGGAGGGTCTCCGTGGTCGGTCCGCATCGGCGCCCTCGCGGGCATCCCGATCCGGATCCACCTGACCTTCTTCCTGCTGCTGCTCTGGTTCGGCAACGTCTCCTCCGACCAGGGCGAGGGGTTCCTGGGTGGCGTCGTCTTCATGCTCCTGCTGTTCGGTTGCGTCGTCCTGCACGAGCTCGGCCACGCCCTGGCGGCGCGCCGCTTCGGCGTCGCGACGCGCGAGATCGTGCTCTATCCGTTCGGCGGCGTGGCGCGCATCGACCGCATGCCCGCTGGCAAGGCGGAGCTGGTCATCGCGCTCGCCGGACCGGCGGTCAACCTGGTGCTGGCGGCGCTGCTGGGTGGCGCCCTGTTCGCCCTCAGGGCGCACGCCCCGGACTCCGCCGAGGAGGTGATCGCCGACGCGCCGGTGCTCTGGCAGCTGCTCTGGGCGAACCTGGTGCTGTTCGGCTTCAACCTCCTGCCCGCGTTCCCGATGGACGGCGGCCGCGTGCTGCGCGCCACGCTCTCGCTCTTCCTGGGCGAGACGCGCGCCACCAACATCGCGGCCGCGGTCGGGCAGAGCCTGGCGCTGGTGTTCGCGGTGCTCGCCTTCGTGCCGCCGCCGGTCAAGCCGGTGCTGCTGCTGATCGCGTTCTTCGTCTTCGTGGGCGCCGGACAGGAGGCGTCCTACCAGCGCAGCCGGGCCGCCGTGCGCGGGCTGACCGCCTCCAACGCCATGGTGACCCGCTTCGAGACGCTCGCGCCCCAGGACCCGCTCTCGCGCGCGGCGCAGCTGCTGCTCGCCACCCAGCAGCAGGACTTCCCGGTGCTCGACGCCTGGGACCGGGTGGCGGGCGTGCTGCACCGGTCGGCGCTGCTCGCGGCGCTCGCCGGAGAGGGGCGCGAAGGAACCGTGCTCGAGGCGATGGACCGGGAGCCGCCGGTGGTGCGCCCCGACGCGCCACTCGAGGAGGTGCTGCGCCTGCTCCAGGCGCGGCCGATGCAGCCCGTGCTCGTGGTCGGCGAGCGCGGGCTCGAGGGCATGATCACGCTCGAGAATTTCGGCGAGCTGCTCGAGATCGCCGAGAGTCTCGGCCGTACCGGCGCGATCCGGATCCGCTCCTAGCCGCTCACCAGACGGTGCAGGTCGGCTCGGCGACCATCGCGTCGCCGGGCTCGCACGAGAACGCCTCCCGGAACGCGCGCGAGTTGCGCGGCGCGCCGACCGCGCGGAACATGCCCGGGGAGTGCGAATCGGTGGTCACCTGGCGGCGCAGGAACTCGGGCGTCGTGAGCGTGCACCAGACCTGGCCGAAGGCGACGAACAGCAGCTGGTCGTTGCTCAGCCCGGGGGCCAGGGGCGCGGGCGAGCCGTGGCGCGCCTCCCAGGCCTTGTAGGCGTCGTAGGCCTGCTCGACGCCGCCCAGGTCGGCGATGTTCTCGCCCAGGGTGAGCTTGCCGTCGACCCTGACGCCCGGTTCGACCTCGAGCTTCGCGTACTGCTCCTCGACGCACCTGGCGGCCTGCTCGAACTTGGCCGCCACCTCCGGCTCCCACCACTCGCGCAGCACGCCGTCGCCGTCGGACTTGCGTCCCTGGTCGTCGAAGCCGTGGGTGAGCTCGTGACCCATGACGGCGCCCACGCCGCCGTAGTTCATCGCGGCGGGGAAGTCGCGATGGAAGAAGGGCGGCTGCAGGATCCCGGCCGGGAAGGCGATCTCGTTGTTGGTCGGCTGGTAGTAGGCATTGACCAGCTGCGGCACCATCAGCCATTCGCCCCGATCCACGGGCTTGCCGACCTTGGCGAGCTGGCGCGCGACCTCGAAGCGCGCGGCGGACCCGGCGCTGCCGAAGTAGTCGGCGCGGCGCACGGCGACCGGCGAGTAGTCGCGCCAGGCGTCGGGGTAGCCGATCTTGTTGGTGACCTTGCGCGCCTTCTCGACCGCGCGGGCGCGGGTCACGTCGTCCATCCACGACAGGTGGGCGAGGTTGGCCTCGAACGCCTTCTCGATGTCCTCGATCATCTCGACCGCGACGCGCTTGCTGTCGCCCGCGAACTCCCTCTCGACGTAGAGCTTGCCGACCGCTTCGCCGAGCAGCCCGTTGACCGCCGCGACGCAGCGCTTCCAGCGCGGCTGGATCTCGGCCTGGCCCGAGAGCGTGCGCCCGAAGAACTCGAAGTCGGCGACCGCGAAGCGCTCGGGCAGGAAGTCGGCGCTCTGGTTCACCACGTGCCAGCGCAGATAGGCGCGCAGCGTCTCGGGGGTCGCGGCGGTCACCGCTCGGTCGAGCGCCTGGTAGAACTCGGGCACGGCGACGTTGATCGAGCGGATCTCCGGGGCGCCGAGCGCCTCGAAGTAGGCGGCCCACGGCAGCGACGGCGCGAGCTTCTCGAGCCCCTCCCGATCGACCTTGTTGTAGAGCTTGTCGCGATCGCGCATCCGGGCGCGCGGGCGCGAGGCGCGCGCCAGCTCGGCCTCGAACGCGACCACGCGGCGGGCGTCCGCCGCGGCGCCCTCCGCGTCCTGGCCGAGCAGCCCCAGCATTCTCCCGACGTGCTTCTCGTACGCGGCGAGGATCTCCTTCTTCCTGGCGTCCTCCGATACGTAGTAGTCGCGGTCCGGCAGGCCGAGCCCGCCCTGGGACATGAAGAACAGGGTCATGGTCGGGTCCTTGAAGTCGGCGACCGCGCCGGAGCCGAGCAGGACGTCGATGTCCGCGCGGCCGAGCTCGCCGGCCGCGCGCAGGAGCGTGGCGGCGTCGCGCGCCGAGCCGGCGATCGCGAGCAGCGGCTCGAGCGGCGTGGTGCCGGCCCTCTCGATCGCCGCCTCGTCCATGCAGGCGCCGTAGAAGTCCCCGATCTTCTGGCGCTCCGTCCCGGGCTCGCCGGGGTTCGCGGCGGCGTCCTCGAGCAGCGCCCGGACGATCTCGCGATTGCGCTCGGAGATGCTCGAGAAGCTGCGCGCCCAGCGCGCCTCGTCGGCGGGGAGCCTGGTGGTGTCGAGCCAGCCGCCGCAGGCGTAGCGGTAGAAGTCCTGGCACGGGTCGGCGCGCGGGTCCATCGCGGAGAGGACGGAGTCCCGGATCGCGTCGGGCGAGAGGCCGGTCGTCGCGGGCGCCGACTCGGCCGCCGCGGCTGCGAAGGGGGAGAGCAGGAGCAGGACGAGGACGGTGGGCTTCATGGTGGATGAATCTAATCCCGCGGGCGCGGCCCGCCGAGTTCGCCGGGACGAGCCGGTCCCGCGGGGGTGCGGGCGCCGGTCAGGCCGGCTCGATGCAGGCCGGCTCGTCGCGCGCCGGATTGTTGACGAGCTTCGAGACCGGGAACGCCTCCATCCCGTCGGCGGGGAAGGGAGCGAGCAGGGGCGCGAGCTCGGAGGGCGAGGCCGCGGGGGCGAGCCAGGCGGCGTGGAGCGCGCGCGGCAGCAGGACCGGCATGCGGTCGTGGACGGTCGCGGCGAGCTCGTTGGGCGCCGTGGTCACGATGGCGCAGCTCTCGAGCGGCTCGCCGCTCGCCGGATCCCGCCAGCTCGACCAGAGGCCGGCCATGCCGAACACGCCGCCGCCGCGCAGGCGCAGCAGCCAGGGCTGCTTGCCGGCGCCGACCTTCTGCCACTCGAAGAAGCCGTCGGCCGGGACCAGGCAGCGGCGCTTGCGGTACGAGTCGCGGAAGGCCGGCTTCTCGGCCAGCGACTCGGCGCGCGCGTTGATCAGCCGGTTGCCGATCGCGGCCTCCTTGGCCCAGAACGGCACCAGCCCCCAGCGCACCAGCGCCAGCTCGCGGCCGCCGCCGCCGGCCGCGCGCACGATCGGCACGCGCTGGCTGGGCGCGACGTTCCAGCGCGGCGCCAGCTCGGGCATCGCGTCGAGCCCGAAGGCCTCCGCCAGCACCGCGCCGGGGGTGGTCAGGAAGTAGCGGCCGCACATGGCGGGAGGATAACGGACCGGCTGTGGCGAGGGGCACAGGGGCCGGCCGGCTCCGGTGCTACCTTCCCGGCATGGCGCGGGAGCTCTCGATGCCGGTGCGGCGCGCGGTCGTCCTCGCGGTCCTCGCCCGCCTCCTGGCCGTGGGGGCGGGCTCGGCCCAGGGCTCCGCCCAGCTGGTCTCGGTCGCGACCTGGGGCAACTTCCACGCCGGCGGGGTGGTGGCGACCATCGCCGGCGACGCCGATGGCGACGCCAGCGCCGCGCTCGCCTGGCGCCGCGCCGGCCAGCCCGCCTTCCGCGCCGCGCAGCCCCTGGTGCGCGTGGACTCGACACGCTTCGTCGGCAGCCTGTTCGGGCTCACCCCGGGCGGCTCGTGGGAGGCGCGCGTGACGCTGTCCGACCCGGACGGCGTGACCGGCGAGCCGGAGCAGACGGCCTCGCTCGCCACGCGCGCGGCGCGCCTCGCCGAGCCGACGCTGCGCACCCTCTACGTCGCGCCCTGGGGCGACGACGGCAACGCGGGGACCGACCCCGACTTTCCGCTCGCGACGGTCCAGGCCGCCTCGGACCGCGCCCAGGCCGGCGACCTGGTCTCGATCGCCCCCGGCGTCTATCGCGAGGGGGTCGCGGTGACCGCCTCCGGCACCGCGGCCCAGCCGATCGTCTTCCGGGGCGCCGGACCGGCGGCCGTGCTCGACGGCGCCGACGCCGCGATCGCCGCGGGCGTGCCGTGGACCGACGCCGGAGGCGGCGTCTGGTCGCGCGTCACGGGCTTCCCGACCGGCCACGTGGTGACCGAGCAGGGCAGGCTCTTCCGCTACGACTCGCTCGCCGACCTCGCCGCCCTCGCGGCCGGGCCCCCCGGCGGGTTCTGGTTCGACGGCGCGACGCTGCGCGTGAAGTTCTCGGACGGCTCGGCGCCGGCGGCGCACTCGATGCAGGTCGCGCGCCTCGACAACGGCTTCGTGCTCGACGGGGTGGCCCACGTGCGCGTCGAGAACCTCGAGATCCGCCACTTCGGCAGCGGCGACTACGGCAAGGGGGTCTACCTTCGCTGGTCCGACGACTGCGCGGTGCGCTCCTGCCGCATCCACGAGGTCGGGGCCGCCGGCGTGTGGATCAAGGGCGGCGCCCGCAACCTGGTCGAGGACAACGAGCTCTGGGACACCTCGATCCCCGGCTGGGACTGGAACTGGACCAAGGGCTCGAGCGCCGAGAACAACGGCGTGGCGATGACCGACGATCTCGGGCGCGGCAACGTCGTGCGCAGGAACGTGCTGCACGGCACGTTCAACGGCATCGGCGGCTGCGGCAGCGCGGCGCCGCCCGACGGCTTCACGTCGGAGACCGACCTCTACGACAATGTCCTCTACCAGCACAACGACGACGCCTTCGAGCCCGAGGGCTGGTGCGCCAACGTGCGCATGTGGGGCAACCGGATCGAGGACGTCCACATGGCTTTCGCGGTCGCGCCCGCGGCGCCCGGCCCGACCTGGATCGTGCGCAACGTGGCGTGGGACTTCGGCAACACGCGCACCAGCCAGCAGGACGGCTACCTGGCGAGCGCGCTCAAGATCAACAGCGGCTATCCGACGCCGGTCGGTCCCCTGCTGCTCTACCACAACACGTTCTGGAGCACCGCCGCCGGCACCGCGGCGCTGGCGCTGCTCGATCCCGGCGAGAGCACCTGGGTGCGCGCCCGCAACAACCTGTTCGCCGGCACCGGGGAGGCGATCTACAAGGTCAACCCGGTGCTCCTCGACTTCGACCACGACGACCTCTGGCGCTCGACTGCCGGCCGGCTCGCCTGGTGGGAGGGCGCCTCCTTCGCCGACCTCGCGGCGCTGCGCGCCGGCACCGGCCAGGAGGCCGCCGGCATCCAGGCGCCGCCGGCGCTGGTCGCGCCGGAGGCGGGCGACTTCACGCCCACGGCGGCGAGCCCGCTGGTCGACGCCGGGATGCCGTTGCCGGGGCTCAACGACTCGCCGATCGGCGATCCGCCCGACCTGGGAGCGGTCGAGCGCTCGCTGCTGTTCGCCGACGGCTTCGAGGAGGGCGCCACCGCGAGGTGGTCGCAGGCCGAGGTCTGAGCGCACGCACCACGCGCCCGGCTCAGCGCTCCGGCCGGTACCAGTAGCGCTCCGCGAACTCGGTGGCGGCGCTGCGGCGGAAGAGCATGCGCCAGGCCAGCCCGGGCATGGTGCGGAAGTAGTGCCAGTCGCCGTGGCGATCGAACTTGCGGGTCGAAGCCACCGCGCGCACGCCGCGGAGCC
This sequence comes from Acidobacteriota bacterium, assembly GCA_017860005.1. Taxonomy (GTDB): domain Bacteria; phylum Acidobacteriota; class Thermoanaerobaculia; order Multivoradales; family JAGPDF01; genus JACTMI01. Next base: position 32,233 of record JAFNAE010000003.1, read on the forward strand.
GGAGCAGGCGGCGCCCGTCCCGGCGCCCGAGGCGGGCAAGCTGCGCGAGGAAGGCCACGTCCTCGCCGTAGAGCCGGCTCTCGTCGTAGCCCCCGATCGCCAGGAAGTCGCGGCGCCGGCAGAAGACGACGCCGGTGTCGAATCCGGTCGCCCAGACCATGGGCAGGAAGAGCGCGTAGGTGAGGGCGAGCCCGAGCGACCAGCGCTCGAGCGTGACGCCGCTCGCCCCGCCCACGATCCGCGGGCGAGCGAGGGCGGTCTCGATGGCGTCGAACGTGCGCGGGTGGATGCGGCCGTCGGCGTCGGTGAAGGCGAGGATCTCGCCGCGCGCCACCGCGGCGCCGCCGTTGCGGGCCGCGGCGATGGCGCGCTTCGCGACGCCCACGACCCGGCAGCCGCGCCGCCCGGCGATCGCGGCGGTGGCGTCGGTCGAGGCGTTGTCGGCGACCACCACCTCGACCGCGCCGGGACCGGATGCGAAGAGCGAGCGCGCCCGGTCCACGCTGTCGAGCAGGCGCTCGAGGTAGCTCGCCTCGTTGAAGGCGGGGACGATCAGGCTGATGCGCGGCGCGGCCGCGACGGACGGCGTCTGGAGCACGGCGCGAGTGTAGCTCCGGTCCGGCCCCGGCGTCCGGCTAGAATGTCCGCCATGAGACCGGAGCCGCTCGTCCGCCTGACGCCCGGCAAGCGGGTGCTGTTCCTGACCAAGGATCCCGGCCTCGTCCGGCGCCAGCTGGCGGGGGAGCTCGACCTCGCCATGGACGATCTCCGGGTCGAGGACCTGCTCGACGACATCAACACCGACGCCATGACCCCGGCCTGGGTCTGCTTCGACTGGGACCCGCGCGAGATCGCCAAGAACGCCTACGCCGGCCTGATCGTGGACGGCGAGCGCCTGATCCCCGCCAACGCGCTCGCCGCGGGCGGCTTCGAGGTGATCGTCTCCGGCTACCGCAAGGGCGTGGGTTCCTCGCGCGAGACTGCGGCGCAGTGCGAGAGGTACTCCGGCATCCGCATCGCGATCGCGGCCTCCTTCGCGCCCATCCACGCGCGCAACAACATCAACCTCGGTACGCTGATGGGCGACCACGCCATGCTCGCCCGGCTGCAGCGCGGCGAAGCGATCCCGCTCGAGGAGTTCACGCGCGGGCACGACGCGATCACCCGGCTGGTCATCGAGTGGGGCGGCCTGTTCCCGTTCTCGAGGGCGATCGCGGAGGGGCGCGTGGAGCTGCCGGCGCCGGGCGCAGCGGCCCGGCCGATGACCATGGCCGAGAAGATCCTGGCGCGACACCTCGTGGCGCCCGGCGGCGAGGAGCGCTCCGTGGCGCCCGGCGACCCGGTCGTGGTGGGCGTCGACGGCGGCTACTCGCACGAGTTCACCACCGCCCAGGTCCACGCCTTCCTCGCCGAGGAGCACGGCCCCGGCTACCGCCTCTCGCATCCGGAGCGCTTCGCGGTCTTCGAGGACCACCTCATCTACGCCGACGAAGTCGCGGCGATGCGCAGGTACCTGCCCAAGATCGAGACCCTGCGCGAGATGCAGCGCGCCTTCCAGCGCCACACCGGAGTCCACGACTTCTCGGCGCGCGACGGTGTCTCCCCCGGGATCTGCCACGAGGTCGCGCGCGAGCAGCTGGTCGAGCCCGGCGACTTCATCCAGGCCACCGACTCGCACACGTGCATGGGCGGCGCCAACAACGCGCTGACCTGGGGTGTGGGCGCGACCGAGTACGCGGCGCTCGTCCACTCCGGCTTCGCCATGGTCGAGGTGCCGGAGTCGATCCGCTTCGAGCTGGTCGGGAGGCTCGCGCCCAACGTCACCGCCAAGGACCTGATGCTGCACATCCTGCTCGAGTACGCCAAGCCGCAGGCGACCCTGAACCGCGTGCTCGAGTTCACCGGTCCGGGCGTCTCGACGCTGTCGATGGACGAGCGGGCCACGCTGGCGAACATGGCCACGGAATGCTCGGCGCGCAGCGGCATCGTGGCCGCCGACGAGGAGACCTTCCGCTGGCTCGCCGCCTGGCGGCCGGGGTGCGACCTGGAGCGCATGCGCGCGCGGGCGGTGGCGCCCGACCCCGGCGCCGAGTACGCGGGCGGGGTCCACGAGATCGACCTCTCGCAGCTCGTACCCATGGTCGCCCATCCCGGCGATCCCGACCACGGCATCCCGTCGGATCCGACCAACGGCGCGCGCGTCGCCGAGATCGGCGAGGTGGCCATCGACATCGCCTACGCGGGCAGCTGCACGGCCGGCAAGATCGACGACCTGGTCTTCTACCACCGGGTGACCCGGGAGGCGCTCGACGCCGGGCTGCGCGTCGCCCCGGGTGTCGAGTTCATCCTCCAGTGCGGCTCGGAGGCGGTCGAGCGCTTCATCCGCGAGCACGGCTTCTACGACGATTTCCTGCGCGCCGGAGCGCGCGTCATCCCGCCCGGCTGCGGCGCCTGCATCGGCTGCGGACCGGGCGTCTCCGAGCAGCCCGACCAGGTCACGGTCTCGGCCATCAACCGCAACTACAAGGGTCGCAGCGGGCCCGGCCGGCTCTGGCTCGCCAGCCCGCTCACGGTCGCGGCCTCGGCCTTCACCGGGCGCATCACCGCCTACGTGCCGGGGATGTTCGCGCGCCAGCCGGTCCCGGCCGGCACGCCGCCGGGCGCCGGCGGCGCCCGCTGACGCCGGACGCCGGCTTGTCCGTCCGCCCGGCCGCTGCCCTCGTCGTCGCCGCCCTGTTGGCGGGAGCCGCCGTCGCCACCGGCGCGGTCCTGGGCACGCTCGGGCTCTCCCGGCTGCCGCTCTGGGACGAGGCCGGGAACCTGTGGGGCGCAGCGGAAGTGTGGGCCGCCGTGGCCGACGGACGCCTGCTGGACGCGGCCGCGCGTCTGAACGCGCAGGACCGTTGGCCGTTCGGCTTCTCGCTCGCGCTCCTGGTGCCGATGCTGCTCGGCGGCGGCGCGCGCGAAGCCGCCGTGGTGGTGAGCGCGGCGGCGTTCGCCGCCACCGCGCCGCTGCTGGTCTGGGCGGGAGCGGAGGTGGACCGCGGCGTGCGCGGGCTCCTCACGGGCGCCGTGGCGGGCGCGCTCTGGCTCGCCGCTCCGCTGCCGCGCGCGCTGGCGACCGTCGTCCTGCGCGAAACGACCGGCGCGGCGCTCTCGATCGCGCTGCTCGCGGCCTGGCTCGCGGCGCGGCGGCGGGGCGACCTCGGAGCCTGGCGGCGCGCGAGCCTGCTGCTGCTCGCACTCTTCTTCGTCAAGTCGAACTACGCGCTGCTGGCGGGCGTGGCGCTCGCCCTCCACGCCGCCCTCGATGCCGGCGGCGAGCGGCGGCGCGCCCTGCTCGCGCGGCTGCGCGGCGCGGTCCTCGACTCCGGCTGGCGCGCACCCGCGCGCTGGCTGGCGCTGGTCGTGGCGGCGGCCGGCGTCTCGCTCGCGGCCGGGCGCAATCCGGGCGGGCTGCTCTACGGCGCCCTGATCGTCGCCACCGTCGCCCTCGTGCGCGCGCACGGGCGCGCGCTGCTCAGCCCCGGGATTCTGCTGGCGCGATGGGCGCCGCCGGCGCGCGCGCTGGTCGAGTGCTTCGCGATCCCGGTCTGGCTCTGGTGCCTCTCTCCGGATCCCGTCCATCCGCGCAACCTGATCGCCTTCCTGGTCAACCGGGAGAGCACCTTCGCGGGCGACCGCCTGGAGGCGGCGCTCTTCTACCCCCGCGTGCTGGCCGGGCAGTTCGCGCCGGCCACCGGCCTCGGGTGGACGCTGGTCGCGCTCGCCGCGCTCGGCGCCGCGCTCGGCCTCCGGCGTCCGGGTCCGTCGCGCGGGCTGGCGAGCGCCGCGCTCGTCGGCGTCGCCCTGGTGGCGCTCCACCCGCTCAAGGAGCCGAGGTTCGTGGCCACGGTGGCCCCGGCCGTGCTCCTGCTCGCGGCGCGCACCGCCGGCCTGCCGCTCGCCGCCGCGGCCGGGCGGGCGGGACCCGGCGCGCGCGGCGCCGGGGCGGCGGGCCTGCTCCTGGCGCTCGCCGTCGCGCCGCTGGCCCTTCCCGGCGCGACCGCCGGGCGCCGACTCGAGGCCGATCATCGGCTGCTCACCGGCGACGCGGTCTTCCGCGCGCCGCTCGACGACCTGGTGGCGCGCGTCACGGCTCCGGCGTCCGAGGAGGGCGCACGCGTCGCGCTGCTGGGGGTCTCCAATCAGCTCTCCGACGGACTCGTGCGCTGGCAGGCGTGGCGCGCGAGCGGGCGCGAGGCGCCGCTGCTGCGGCCGCTGCGCGGGCTCGACGCGCGCGACCCTCCGGGGGAGGTGCGCGCTCGCCTGGCACGCTGGCTGACGAAGGGCCGCCCGGCGCGCATCGTCACCGTGCGGCCGCTGGCGCGCGGCGCCCTGGCGGCGAGCGAGGACTATCGGCGCTGGAACGCGTGGCAGGGCGAAGCGCTCGCCGCGCTCGCCGCGGACGCGGCCTGGCTCCCGCGCCAGCGTCGACGCTACCCGCGCGCGGGAGTCGAGATCACCACCTGGGTCCGGGCGCCGGGTCGCGGATGAGGCGAGCCCGGCGCGGCGCTCACCAGCGCCAGCTCGCCGAGACCGACCAGACCTGGGAGTGACCCGAGTAGCTGCCCTCGACCGCGGGATCCGCCTCCTGCGCGAGCGCCGGCTGGTCGGAGAGGTCGTGGTAGGACCAGCCGAGGTCGAAGCGCAGCCAGCCGACCGACCAGCCGGCGCCGGCCGCGTAGACCCAGGCGTCGCCGCGCGGGGCGCCGGGATCGATGGCGCTGGCGGTCACCGGCGAGGGCTCGTAGGCCACGCCGGCGCCGAGCGACCAGGCGGGAGAGAGGACGATTTCCGCGCCGGCCCGCACCGAGACGGTGTCGTCCCGGCCCGCCCGGCGCCCGATCTCGAAGCCCGGTCCGAGCTTCCCGGGCTCGTCGGTCGCGACCGGTGCGTCGGCCGCGCTCCAGCGCGCGAGCTCGGCGTCGAGCTCGAGCTTCAGCCGCTCGCCGGCGGCCCACCAGACGCCCGCGGCGAGGCGCGCCGGGAGCTCCTCGGAGAGCCGGCTCGAGCCGGGGGCGAGGCGCGCCGACTCGGCCGCCAGCACGTCGGCGGGCAGCGCCCCGGGATCGCGGATCAGGTAGTTCAGGTCGCCGCTGCCCTCGATCTCGACCGCGCTCTTCCAGACCGCGCCGAAGCCCCAGCGCGACGACTCGTAGTGGGCGCCGAGATCCCAGCCCAGGCCGTCGGCGGTCGCCTCGGCGAGCCGGTCCACCTCGTATTCCAGAGGATCGGCCGCGCCCGGCGCGGTCGCGACACGGGCGTCTCCGAAGCCCAGGCTGCCGCGCACCCAGCGCAGGCCGCCGCCCACGCTCCAGCCCTCGGTCAGGCGCCAGGCCGCCACCGGATGGAGCTCCAGCAGGCGCTGATCTCCCCGGCGCGCGACGTAGCGGCCGGGAAAGTCGAAGGTCTGCCAGTCGACCAGCTGCCAGAGCGGGCTGTCGAGGCCCAGCCCGAGCGCGAGGCGGGCCTCGGGGCGGCGCCAGGTCAGGTAGAGGGCGGGCGGGAACTGGATCTGGTGCTCGGCCTTGGCCGCGCCGGTGGCGCTCGACCAGCGATCGGTCGGCGCCTCGAAGTCGAGGCCGGCGAGCAGACCGACGCCGGAGGAGCGGGCGATCGCGGCCGGGTTGTAGCCGACCGCGGCGGGGTCGTCGGCGCGCGCCACGAAGGCGCCGGCCTGGCCGGTGGCGCGGCCGCCGTGCTGGAAGCGGCCGAAGGAGGCCGCGTTCGCGCCGGCGGCGGGCAACAGGCCGAGGACGGCGAGGGCGAGGGCGGCGCGGGGCGACATGGTCGGGACCTCCGGTCGGTGCACTGGGCGGGGAGTCTAGCCGCTGGCCGACGGCTCCGCGCGAGGGCGACGCCGCTTGAGGCGCGCCGCCCCGGTTGCTAGAGTCGGTTTCCGCTCCCCGGGGCACCATGATCGTCGAGAAGCGCCGCATCGGAGACCACACGATCCTCGCCGTCGAAGGCGTGATCAAGCTCGGCGAGAGCGCCCAGTTCCTCGCCGAGACGCTCGAGCGCCTCCTCGAGGAGGCCGACGGGCACGTCCTGCTCGACCTCGAGCGGATCAACTACATCGACTCGACCGGCATCGGCGAGCTGGTCGGTTACCTGGGCCGCTTCGGGGAGCGCCAGCGGCGCCTGGTGCTCGTGCACCCCTCGGAGCGCATCCGCCGCCTGCTCCAGGTGGCTCAGCTCGACGACCTGTTTCCCACCTACGACGATCTGGAGGCGGCGACCGCTGCGGAGTGCCGCTGAGCCGGGGCACACCCCGCTCGCCTCGGTCCTGCGCGGGCCGGCCCTCGTGCTGGGGCTCGCGGTCGTGGCCGCGGGCTGCGCGGCGATCGAGCGGCGGCTGGACGGGCGCTCGGAGTTCCGGCGCGTCTCGGCCAACGTCGCCTTCGAGATGATGCGCGACTCGCCGGGCCTGCCCGTGGTCGACCTGCGCGAGCCCGAGGAGTTCGGCGGACCGACCGGCCACCTGCGCGGAGCGCGCAACGTGCCGCTCGCCGATCTCGAGCGCCTGCTGCGCGACGCCGCGCACTACCGCAAGCTGCGTCCGCTGCGCGAGTCCACCTTCCTCGCCTACTGCCGGGAGCTCGACAGCTGCGCGGAGGAGGGCATGCGCCGCTTCGTCGCCGCCGGCTACCGGAACGCGGTGATGATCGACGGCGGCATCGAGGCCTGGAGCCGCGAGGGCTACGGCGTGCTCGGCCCGGGCGCGCAGGCGGCCGGGGACTCGACGCGCAGCGAGATCGGCACCACCCACTGGCGCCGCGTCTCCGACGGGCAGCTCTTCGAGGGGGGACGCGAGCAGGCCACGGGCCTGTTCGTGGCGGGGCGCCTCAAGGGCGACCGCTTCGTGCCCGCGGGAGGCGTGGAGGGGATGGGCGAGTTCTGCATCGCGCTCGAGCGTCGCTCGCCGCGCCGGCCGCGCACGGGGTGGCTCGAGCTGCGCGACGGCCGTTACTTCGCCGATTCCAGCCCGCGCGACCCGGCGCGCCCGTACGTGCGCGGCTGCCTGGACGTCGAGGGCCGCTTCCTGCCCGAGTCCCGCGAGGTCTACTAGAGCCAGCGGAGCTTGCCAGGCCGGGCGGCGATCCGGGAGAATCGCGGCCTCGGCGGCGCCGGCCGCCGCCGGGATTCCCGTGAAATCGCCGTTCGAGGAGACCTCGTCGCCGTGGCTGCCGTGGCCCGAATCGCCCTGCTGACCGGAGGCTCGACGCCGGAGCGCGACGTCGCGCTCGCGGGCGCCGCCCAGGTGGCGCCCGCGCTGCGTTCGCTCGGGCACCGCGTGACGGTGATCGACACCGCGGAGGGCCCGCTCGACGCGGAGCGCGAGAGCGAGGTGCTCGGCCCCTCGATTCGCCGCGAGCCGCCGTCCCCGGAGCACCTGCGCGAGCTCGCCCGCCGCGAGGACCTGCCGCGCCTGATCGCCGAGCCGGCGCTCGCCGGCGCCGACCTGGTCTTCCTGGTCCTGCACGGCGACCAGGGCGAGGGCGGATCGCTGCAGGCCCTGCTCGGCCTCGCCGGCCTGCGCTACACCGGCAGCGACGCGCTGGGCAGCGGCCTCGCCATGGACAAGGAGGTCGGCAAGCGGCTGCTCGCCCAGGCCGGGCTGCCCCAGGCGCCCTGGGTGCGCTGGCCGGCCGAAGAGCCCGAGCTCGAGCCGCTCGGGCTGCCGTGCGTGGTCAAGCCGTCCCGCGCCGGCTCGTCGGTCGGGGTCTCGGTGGTGCACTCGGCCGCCGAGCTGCCGGCCGCGGTCGCCGCCGCGCTGGAAGTCGACCACGAGGTCCTGGTCGAGAGCTTCCTGCCCGGCCGCGAGTTCTCGGTCGGGGTCGTGGGGGAGCGAGCGCTCGCGGTCGGCGAGATCGTGCCGCGCCACGAGATCTTCGACTACGAGTGCAAGTACACCCCCGGCATGTGCCGGGAGATCTTCCCCGCCGAGATCGCGCCCGCGCTCGCCGGGCGCATGCAGGAGCTCGCGCTCGCCACCCATCGCACGCTCAAGCTGCGCGATTTCTCGCGCGTGGACTTCAAGCTCGCCGCCGACGGGACGCCGTGCGTGCTCGAGGCCAACACGCTGCCGGGCATGACGCGCGGCAGCCTGCTGCCCCAGTCGGCGGCGGCGGTGGGCCTCGGCTTCGTCGAGCTCTGTGCCGAGCTCTGCGCGCTCGCGCTCGCGCGCTGAGGGCGCCCCGCCCGCCCCAGAAAGAAGAAGGGCGGCCCGCGAGGGCCGCCCTTTCGACACGGGGAGAGCCGGTCCGGCCTACTGGAAGTAGTCGACGTTCAGGTTGTAGTACTTCCAGCCGTACTGCAATGCCTCCGGTCCCTCGCCGGTCGGCCACGAGCCGGTGGCGAAGAACATGCCGCCCACCGTGAACGAGCCCCGGTTGATGGCGATCGACTTCTGGGCCCGGATCGAGCCGCCCGCGGTGCGCAGCGTGAACCACACCCGGCGCGCGACGCCGTCCCACTCGTAGTGGACGTGGTAGGTGTTGCCGGGCTGGCTGGCCGGGCCCGAGTCGACCTGCGTGACGACGCCGTACTTGACCTGGAAGCGCATGACGCCGGCGCTCCTCGAGGCGATCAGGTACCCGAACAGCCCGCTCGACCAGCTCGAGCCGTTCTGGAGCCACATGTGGATGTGGGTCTTCTTGGTCGGATCCCAGTTGTGGTGGTAGACGTCGAAGTCGACGACGATCTTGCGGAACTGGCGGCCGGAGACGCGGCCGTCCGAGAGCGACGTCTTCCAGAACTTGTTGTAGCGGGTGCACTCGAGGAACTGGCCCGGGAGGCGGAAGTTGAACTGCCCGCCGGGCGGCGGCGGCGGCGGCTCGGCACCCGGCTGCTCCAGGGTGGAGTTGGCCAGCGAGTCGGTGGCCAGGATCGGGCGCGTGTCGCCGTTGGTGGCGTTGTGGCGCACGCCCACCACGTAGTAGGAGCGGTTGCAGGAGAACTTCGCCCAGGAGCTCGGCGGCACCTCGAGGGCGGGCGTCGTCCCGGTCGGTCCGAAGATGTCGGCGGCGACGAGCGAGGAGTAGGCCGGGATCGCGAAGGCGACGCCGGAAGCGATCATCGTGCCGCCGGCACTGTGCACGTCCATGGTGCAGGCCGCGGCGGTGGTGCCCAGGTTGAAGACGCCGAGGTCGGTGACCACGCCGCTGTTGGCCCCGCGCTCGAGCCCCTGCAGGAACGCCGCGCTGTCGGCGGGGCGCACGTTCGACGACGAGATGGCGGGCAGGTCCACGTGCTTGAGATAGGCGCCCGGCTTCTCGTACACCAGGCGGCCGCCAACGATCAGCCCGGCGGTGCCCGGGAAGAGCTCGAGCATGCCCGCCTTGTCGACCGGCAGGGTCGCGACCGGCACGGTCGTAATCGAGGTCCCGCCCGCGGCCACGTAGAAGACCGGGAAGGGGCCCGCCGGCAGCGGGCTGCCCGAGACGTTCTGCTCGATGAAGCGGTAGCGGAGACCGGTGATGTTGACCTGGTCCTGGTTCGAGAGGACCACCTGCGTCTTGCGCAGGACTCCGTCTCGGGTCACGTTGGCGGCGGGAACGTACACGACGCCGGCCAGGGCCGGGTGCGCGGCGGCCGCCACGAGCGCGGCGACGAACGCGAAGCGAGCTGCTCTCATCCGGGACTCCTTTGCTACCAAAGTTGGTGGACTGACTCCCTCGCCCCGTACGAAAAAGTCATGTAAGTGTAACACGAATAACCCGTTCCGAAGCAAGGCCGGGTCTGTGGAGGAGGCCTCCGGGCGGGCGTGGAGGGCCTCACCGGTGGGCCGGCGACCGGCCGCCTGCTGATAGCCTCCTCGACCGCCATGGCCGCGACCCGCCGCATCCGCATCGCCCACAGCCCAGATTCCGACGACGCCTTCATGTTCTACGCCCTCACCCAGGGCGTCCTCGACATCGACGGGCTCCAGATCGACCACGTGCTCTCCGACATCGAGAGCCTGAACCAGGCTGCGTTCGACGGCGCCTACGAGATCACGGCGCTCTCCTTCCACGCCTACGCCCACCTGGCCGACCGCTACCTGCTGATGCCCTCCGGGGCGAGCTTCGGGGACGGCTACGGACCGGTCGTGATCGCCACCCGCGAGGTCGGCCGCGAGGAGCTGCCCGGCCTGACCACGGCGGTGCCGGGCGAGCTGACCACCGCCGCGCTCGCGCTCAGGCTCTGGCAGCCTGCGGCCAGGACGCGCGTCGTGCCCTTCGACAGCGTCTTCGAAGAGGTGGCGAGCGGCCGCGCCGACGCCGGCGTCGTCATCCACGAGGGGCAGCTCACCTTCGAGCGGCGCGGCTTCGTGCCGGTGGTGGACCTCGGGGCTTGGTGGCAGCGCGAGACCGGTGGGCCGCTGCCGCTCGGTGGCAACGGCATCCGGCGCGACCTCGAGCCGGAGCTGCGCCGCCGCCTGTGCCGGCTGCTCACCGAGAGCATCGCCTACGGGCTCGAGCACCGTGCCGAGGCGCTCTCCTTCTCCTCGCGCTACGCGCGCGAGCTCGAGGGCGAGCCGGCGCTCCAGGACCGCTTCGTGGGCATGTACGTCAACGACTGGACGCGCGACTACGGCGAGGCCGGGCGCCGCGCCGTGCAGCTCCTGCTCGACCGCGGCGCGGAGGCGGGCGTGCTGCCGCGGCGGGTCACGGCGGAGTTCGAAGCCGTCGCATGACGGCGCCGCGCGCGGTCGTCTTCGACCTCGACGGCACGCTGGTCGACTCGCGCCACGACCTCGCCGAAGCGGTCAACCGGACCCGAGGCGAGCTCGGCCTGGCGCCGCTCGCGCTCGCCGAGGTCGTGGGCATGGTCGGGCAGGGCGCGCGCGAGCTGGTGCGCAAGGCGCTCGGCGGCGCGCCGCCGGTCGAGCTGGTCGAGCGCGCGCTGACGATCTTCCTGGCGCGCTACGAGCCGATCTGCACCGAGCGCACGCGGCCGTACCCGGGCGTCTCCGCCCTGCTCGAGGAGGAGTCCCGGCGCCGCCCGCTCGCGGTGCTCACCAACAAGCCGGAGCGGCCGACCCGCCGGATCCTCGAGCGCTTCGGCTGGACGCCCCGGTTCCGCCACGTGATCGGTGGCGACACCCTCGCCGCGCGCAAGCCGCAGCCGGACGGCCTGCTGGAGATCGCGCGCCGGCTGGGGCTCGAGCCGGCCGAGGTGGCGATGGTCGGCGACAGCGCGATCGACCTCGCGACCGCGGCGGCGGCGGGTTCGCCGTTCGTGCTCGTCGAGTGGGGGTTCCTGGGCGCGGCCGAGGGCGCGGGTCTCGGGGACGTCGCGCGCGCCGGCGACGTCGAGGCGCTGCGCCGCTGGCTGGCGGGCTGAGCGGCGGCGCGGCGATCAGTAAGCGGTCAGGAAGCCCGAGACCGGGCCCGCCTGCGCGGCGCGGCGCGCGACGCAGATGTCCACGATGCCGAGCACCTGGTCGAGCACGATCTCGCCGCCGGGCAGGGCGGCCGTGCGCGGGCGGAAGAACTGGTCGGCCTCCTTGCGGTGCTCGGCGTCGCAGAAGCCGACCGCGGTGTAGGCCAGGGCGGCCGTGAACTGTGCCGGGAGCCGGGCGGCGAGATCCTCGAACGATCCCCGGGTCCAGTCGAAGAGCCGCTGTCGGCTGTCGCGCTCGGCGATCATCGTCCACAGCATCCAGCCCGCCTCGCGCAGGTCGAAGCGGCCGGATGCGAACAGCTCGAGCGCGCGGTCGACCAGCGCCGGCTCGCGGAACGAGCCGAGCGCCTCGAGCAGGCTGCGCCGGGCGCGCGCGTCCTGCTCGCGCCCCGCGGCGTCGAGCAGCCGGTCGAAGAGCGGCCCGTCGCCGTGGCGGGCGGCCACCTTCAGGTAGGCGGCGACGAGGTCGGGGGCCAGGGCCGCACGGTCCGCCAGCCAGCGCTCGACGCGCAATCGGACCGCGGCCGCGAGCTCGGCGTCCTCGCCCGGCCCGGTGAGCAGCGCCACCAGGCCCGGGCGCAGCAAGGCGTCGTCGCCGGGCTCGCCCGGGCGCGAATCGACGCCGAGCGCCTCGAGTCGGGCGCCGAAGACGGCGGCCAGGAAGCGCCGGTAGTGCGGGCGCGCGGCGTCGGAGACCAGGTGGTCGTCGATCGACTTGGCGATCTCGATCGCCGACTCGACGACGCGCCGGTGGGGGCTCGCAGCGAAGCGCGGCAGGAGGCCGAGGACGGCTTCGGGCGGGAGCTCGCCGGCGGCGAACAGGCGCGCCGCGTCCTCGAGCAGCGCGATCTGCTCGCCCGCGTCGAGCCGGTCGGCGTGCTCTGCGGCGCGCGCCAGCAGGTCGCCCTGGTAGGCGGAGAGGTAGTAGCCGATGCCCTCCTCGTTGCCCGCCACCCACTGCGGACAGAACGGCAGGTCGACCGTCTGCCGCTCGGCCTCGAGCAGGACGCGCACCGACTCGACGCGCGGGTCGGAGCCGATCCGGAGCCGGATCGGAATCGCCCAGCGCGCGGGCGCCTGCGCCGGCGTGCCGAGCGGCAGGTACCTGCGCTGCGCGAGCTCGAGGCGCGCCGGTCCGCCCTCGTCGCAGCGCAGTGCGAACGAGACCGTCGGGGCGCCCGGCTGGTCGAGGAAGCTGGCGAATGCGCTCGCGACCTCGGGCCCTCCCTCCTCTGCGAGCGCGGCCAGGAAGTCGGCGGAGGTGGCGTTGCCCCACGAGTGGCGCTGGAGATAGCGGCGGATGCCGGCCCGGAAGCGCTCCGGCCCCATCCAGGCCTCGAACATCTCGAGCAGCGAGGCGCCCTTGCCGTACGCGATGCCGTCGAAAGCGGTGACGATGTCGTCCTTGCTCGCGATCGGCCGGCGCACCTGGCGCGCGGAGGCGAGGCTGTCGGCGCCTACCGCGCGTCCGCGCCGCTCCGCGCGTTCCGCCGCGGAGAACCACTCCGGCTTCCACGCGGCGATCACCTTGTCCGAGATCCAGCTCGCGAACCCCTCGTTGAGCCAGATGTCGTCCCACCAGGCCAGGGTGACCAGATCGCCGAACCAGAGGTGGGCGTTCTCGTGGCCGGCGGTCGAGGCGTAGCCGCGGCGGGGGGCGAGGGCGGCGTTCGCCGGATCGACGAGCAGGACCCGCTCGGCGTAGGTGATCAGCCCCGGGTTCTCCATCGCGCTGAACGAGACGGTCTGCGGGATGACGAGATTGTCGAGCTTGGCGAACGGATGCGGGATCTCGAAGTAGTCCTCGAGGCGCGCGAGCAGCGCGCCGGTGGTCTCGGCGGCGTAGCCGGTCCTGCCCTCGCGGCCGCGGGGCACGACGATGCGCACCGGCGTGCGCGCGCGGCCCCAGACGCCGGCGTCGACGGCCACGAACGGTCCGACGCCGAGCGCGATCAGGTAGGAGGGCAGGGGCGGCGTCTCGGCGAACTCCACCGCCTTCATGCCTCCCTCCTCTTCGCGCTCGGCCACCACCGGCGAGTTGGAGACCGCCATGTGCTCGCGCCGCACGTGCAGGGTCAGCCGCCAGGGCGTGCGGAACGAGGGCTCGTCGAAGCAGGGGAAGGCGCGCCGGGCGTCGGTCGCCTCGAACTGGCTGTAGGCGTACCACTCGTCGCCGTCCTGCTGGCGGAAGAGGCCCTCGGTCTCGACCGGATCGAGGCGGCCGCGGTACGCGATCTCGAGCGTGGCGGCTCCGGCCGGCACCTCGCGCTCGAACTCGAAGCCGACGAAGTCCTCGCCGCCCGGCAGGACGCGCGCGGCGAAGGCCTCGCCGCCGGCGAGCAGGCGCGCCTCGCCGATCTCGAGCGCGGTGGCGTTGAGCCAGAGCCGCGCCGCCGGACGCTCGAGCACGATCTCGGCCGCGACGCGGCCGTCGAAGGTCTCGAGCTCGGGCCGGACGGTCAGGTCGACGGTCATGCGCACCGGCCGGGCACCGGCAGGCAGGCGCAGCTCGGGGGGCGCGACGGGTTCGGCGGCGAGCGGGGCGGCGAGCGCGAGCAGGGCGAGCAGCAGGACGGGGCGGTGGCGCGGCGCGGGCACGGAGCGTCTCCTCGGGTTCGGGGCCGGCGGCGGGCCGGCGGTTCGGTCGCCGGTCAACGCACCGGCAGGCGGAACGGGTCGGGGAACAGCTCGCCCAGGCGCCGCTCGCGGCGCCGTCCGTCGGGGGCGGCGAGCAGGATCGGGAGCTCGGGGCCGGCGAACTCGGCGAGCGTCTCGCGGCAGAGGCCGCAGGGCGGCGCCAGGGGATCGGCGTCGGCGACCACCGCCACCGCCGCGAGCTCGCGCGTGCCGGCGGCGAGCGCGGCGGCCACCGCCGCGCGCTCGGCGCACAGGGTCAGGCCGAAGGAGCGGTTCTCGACGTTGCAGCCGACGAACAGGCGCCCATCGGCGGTGAGCACCGCGGCCCCGACGGCGAAGCGGCTGTAGGGCGCGTAGGCCGCCTCGCGCACGCGCGCGGCCGCGGCGACCAGGGGCTCCCAGTCCATGGCCGGGCAGGCTAGCACGGGGTGCGCGCGGCGGCGACCCGGATCGCGTAGGCTCGCGCTCCGCTCCGGCGGGAACCCGCGCCGCGCCCGCACGTAAAGAGGACGAGGACCGGCCGATGCCCAAACCCCTCCGCTCGACGCTGGTCTGGCTCGCGGTGCTGCTGGCCGGCGCCCTCGCCGTGGCCTGGGCCTTCCCGCGCGCGTTCCCGTTCACGCCCCGCGCCTGGACCGTGTCGCGCGAGGCCGCGCGGGAGATCGCGCTCGAGAACCTGCGCGCCCTGGGCCCGCTGCCGGCCGACCCCTACGTGGTGACGCGCATGGAGGACAACGCCCGGCTCGAGGTCCGCCTGCTGGAGCGGCTCGGCGCGGGCGGGCGCGGCACGGTCCTGGCCAGCGACCTGCCCGAGCGCGTCCTCGCCTGGCAGGTCACCGTCTACGGCGCGGGCGCCCACCCGCGGGACTGGAGCTACCAGGCCGAGGTCGGGCTCGACGGCCGCCTGCTCTCGATGCGGCGGGGCTTCCCGGCCAGCGAGCCGGGCGGCGCCCTGGCCGAGACGGACGCGCGCGCGCGCGCCGAGGAGTTCCTGCGCGGGCAGGGCGTCGATCTCGGTCGCTACGAACCGCCGGCGGTGCGGCGCAAGGACCTCGACAAGCGCACCGACCTCGCGGTGCGCTTCGTCGAGCGCGCGCGGGCGCTGGGGGAGCGCATCGGCTACGGGCTCGAGGTCTCCTTCGCCGGCGACGAGCTCGCCGGGTCCGCCTTCTTCGTCGACGATCCGGACGACGACCAGATCACGGTGGCGCTCCAGCCGATCGGGCTGTTCGGTCAGGTCGCGTTCTTCTCGACCTTCCTGGCCCTGCCGCTGGTGGCGCCGCTCTTCCTCCGGCGCTACCACCTGGGCGAGCTGGGCGTGAAGCGCGGCCTGCAGATCTTCGCCCTGTGCATGCTGCTCGGCCTCGCCTTCTTCGCCCAGGTCTCGAGGGGCTCGACCCAGGACTCGATCTGGGGCGTGCTCTCGCGCCAGCAGATGACCTGGGTGTGGGGCGCGCAGATGATGGTGATCTTCGTCGGACCGCTCGCCATCGCCTCGTTCCTCTCCTGGTCGACGGGGGAGTCGCTGTGCAGAGAGCGCTGGGGCCGCAAGCTCGCGGCGTTCGACGCGCTCTTCCAGGGCGACTGGGCGAACCGCACGGTGGCGCTCTCGTCGCTGCGCGGCTACGCAGCGGGCTTCGCGAGCGCGGCGGGCACGCTCCTGCTCGTGCTCCTCGCCCAGCGCGGGGGCGCCACGGCGCCGTTCGCCTTCCAGATGGGCCCGTTCTGGAACCACGCCCGCTTCCCGGGCATCGCCCTGGTGTTGTTCCTCATCCTGTTCGGGCTCTACACGACGCTGTTCGGGCGGCTCTTCCTGCTGCCCGCGCTGGTCCATCGACTCGGCCGCTGGGCCGGCGGGGGGCTGGCGACCCTGCTCACCAGCTTCGTCTTCTTCGCGCCGGTGATCCTGCTGCCGCTCAAGTCGGCGGCGCCGATCTGGATCGCCTACAGCGCGGTCACGGTCGTGCTCTTCCTGGCCACCGACCTGCTCACCACGATGCTGGCCGGCATCACCGGCGCGGCGGTGCTCTCCGCCTACCCGCTCGCGGTGGCGGCCTCGCCCGCGGTCCAGCTCCAGGGCTGGATCGGCCTGCTGGCCGGGGCGGTACCGATGCTGCTCACCGCCCGCCATCTCGTCTCCGAGCGCGAGTTCGTCTACCGCTACGAGGACGTGGCGCCGCACGTGCGGCGCATCGCCGAGCGCGAGCGCCAGCGCGTCGAGCTCGAGACCGCGCGCAACATCCAGAGCTCGATCCTGCCCCAGCTGCCGGAGGCCATCCACGGCGTCGAGATCGCCCACGTCTACCTGCCCGCGACCGAAGTGGGCGGGGACTTCTACGACGTGCTCGGCCTCGAGGACGGCCGGCTGGCGGTGGCGGTGGGCGACGTCGCCGGCCACGGCGTCTCCTCCGGGCTCGTGATGTCGATGGCCAAGTCGGCGCTCGCCGTCCAGGTCACCTTCGACCCCGAGGTCGAGGCGGTGTTCCGGACCCTGAACCGCATGGTCTACCAGAGCGCACGCAAGCGCCTGCTGGCCACGCTCTGCTACGCGCTGCTCGACCCCGTCCGGCGCGAGATGAGGTTCGCCAGCGCCGGGCACCTGTTCCCGTACCGCATCCCGGGCGAGGGCCGCGTCGAGGTGCTGGAGTCGGTGGCCTACCCCCTGGGCGTGCGGCCGACCCTCGACGTCGTGCCGAGGCTGGCCCGGCTGGCGAGCGGCGACACGGTCTTCCTGTGCAGCGACGGGCTGGTCGAGGCACGCCGGGAGGGTTCCGACGAGCACTTCGGCTTCGACCGGCTCGAGCGCCTCCTCGCGGGCCTCGCCGGCCGCCCACCCCGGGCGCTGTGCGAAGCGGTGCTCGCCGAGCTCGCCGCCTTCGCAGGCGACTCGCCGCGCGAGGACGACCTCACCCTGCTCGCGCTGCGCATCCCCTGACCGGGTCCGCGGCTGGGATAGACTCCTCGCGCCGTCGTCCGACGGCATTCCTCTCGAGGAGGAGAACTTTTGAAGATCCACGAATACCAGGCCAAGGAGATCTTGCGCCGGTACGGCGTCGCGACTCCGCGCGGCCGGGTCACCGCGCGCGCGGCGGAAGCGCGCGCGATCTGCGAGGAGCTGGGCGGCAGGTGCGTGGTCAAGGCCCAGATCCACGCCGGCGGCCGGGGCAAGGGCGGCGGCGTCAAGCTCGCCAAGTCCCCGGACGAGGCCGAGCGCGCCGCGTCGCAGATCCTCGGCATGCAGCTCGTCACCCACCAGACCGGCCCGGAAGGGCAGAAGGTCCAGAAGGTCCTGATCGAGGAGCTGGCGGAGATCGTCGCCGAGCTCTACGTCGCGGTAACTCTCGATCGCGCCGGTCGCCGGCCGGTGGTGATCGCCTCGGCCGCCGGCGGCATGGACATCGAGGAGGTCGCCGCCAGCAACCCGGCGGCGATCCACCGCGAGCCGTTCGACCCGTTCCTGGGCCTGCTGCCGTTCCAGGCCCGCCGGATCGCGCGCGCGCTCGGCCTCAAGGGCGAGACCGCGGGCAAGGCCGCGCGGCTGGTCACCTCGCTCGCCCAGGCCTACGTCGAGATGGACGCCTCGCTCGCCGAGATCAACCCGCTGATGGTGACCGGCGCGGGGGAGGTCGTGGCGCTCGACGCCAAGATGAACTTCGACGACAACGCGCTGTTCCGCCACAAGGACGTGGTGGCGATGCGCGACCTCGCCGAGGAGAACCCGCTCGAGGTCGAGGCCTCGAAGTTCAACCTGAACTACATCAAGCTCGACGGCGAGATCGGCTGCATGGTCAACGGCGCCGGCCTGGCGATGGCGACCATGGACATCATCAAGCTCTACGGCTCCGAGCCCGCCAACTTCCTGGACGTCGGCGGCTCGGCCTCCCAGGAGGCGGTCACCAACGCCTTCAAGATCCTGATCTCGGACGCCTCGGTCAAGGCGGTGCTGATCAACATCTTCGGCGGCATCGCGCGCACCGACCGCATCGCGGGCGGCGTCGTGGCGGCGCTGCGCGAGCTGGGCGGCGTGCGCATTCCGGTGGTCGTCCGGCTGGAGGGAACCAACGTCGAGGAGGGGCGCAGGATCCTGCGCGAGAGCGAATTCCACTTCGTGGTCGCGGAGACGATGGCCGACGCGGCCCAGAAGGTCGTCGCGGCCGTGAAGGGGGGTGCGTGATGGCGATCTGGCTCAACCAGGACACGCGCCTGCTCGTGCAGGGCATCACCGGCAAGGAGGGCAAGTTCCACGCCCTCGGCTGCCGCGACTACGGCACGCAGCTGGTGGCCGGCGTGACGCCGGGCAAGGGCGGCGAGATGGTCGAGGGCATTCCGGTGTTCGACTCGGTCGCCGAGGCGCGCGCCGCGACCGGCGCCAACGCCTCGATGATCTTCGTGCCGCCGCCGTTCGCCGCCGACGCCATCCTCGAGGCCGCCGAGGCGGGCATCGAGCTGATCGTGGCCATCACCGAGGGCGTGCCGGTGGCCGACATGCTGCGCGTGGACGCCTTCCTCGCCGGGCACCCGAAGGCGCGCCTGATCGGACCCAACTGCCCGGGCATCATCACGCCCGGACAGGGCAAGATCGGCATCATGCCGGGCCACATCCACCGCCCGGGCCGG
>JAFNAE010000219.1 GCA_017860005.1 Acidobacteriota bacterium
TGCGCCGCGAGCAGGGCGTCGGCCTCCGCCGCGCGCCCCACGGCATCCAGCGTCTCGAGCCGCAGGCGCAGCACGGGCGGCTCGGGCGGCAGCGTCGCGAGGATCTCGAGCGCGCGCGCGGGCTGGTCGGCCCGGATGCGGTTCCTCGCCTCGCGCAGGCCGAAGGTCGGCCCGAGCGAGGAGCGGTCGGCGGGCTGGAGCCCATCGATCAGCTGGTCGAGCCGGTCGGCCGCCTCGCCGTAGCGCGCGGCCTGCTCGGCGGCCTGGGCCCAGACCAGGAGGGTGTGCGAGGACCGGTAGACGTCGGGGATGTCCTCCAGCAGCGCCAGCGCCTCCCGGCCCCGCCCGAGGCGGACGAGGGCCCGCGCCAGGTCGCGCCGGAGGATCGGATCGCCCGGGTTCTCGACCAGCGCGAACTCCAGCGGCTCGAGCGCGCCGTACGCGTCACCCAGCTCGAGTCGCGCCACGCCGAGCCGCTGCGCCACCAGCGGGTCGTCCGGCTTGAGCGCGCGCAGCTTCTCGATCACCACCGCCTGGCCGGCGAAGTCGCGCCGGCTCCCCTTGAGGTCGGCCAAGGTCTCGAGCAGCGGCACCGCCGCGCGGCCGCTGGCCTCCACCCGCTCGAGCAGCGCGATCGCACGATCGGTCTCGCCGCGCGCCAGCATGACGCGCGCCAGCGCCAGCCACAGCGGGCTCGCGTCGAAGCCGGGCACGGCCGCCGCGCGCCGCGTGACCTCCTCGGCCTCGGCGAAACGCCCCTCCGACCCGAGGATGCGGACCCACGCGATCCACACCCCCGGATCGCGCGGATCGGCGTCCGCCGCGCGCGCGAGGTGCCCGAGCGCGCTCTCGAGCGCCTTCCGGTCCGGCGGCGTCGAGCCCTGGTAGCTCGCCAGGTCGATCTCGGCCAGGACCTTGTGCGCGTCGGCGTCGTCCGGATCGGTCTCGATCGCGCGCCGCGCCTGCTCGTTGGCGCAGTCGAGATCGCCGTCGCGCAGGCAGAGCCGGGCCAGGATCGGCCGCACGCCCGAGGCCGCGGGGTCGCGCGCGACGATCGACTCCAGGCGCGCGCGCGCCTCGCGGGTCCGGCCCTGCGCCGCCAGCTCCTGCGCCTCGAGGAAGTCGACGTAGGAGCGCGCGAGCTCCTTCGTGCCCGGCGGCGGCGCGGGGCGAGGGCTGGCCGCGACCGCCGGGAGCGTCCCGGCGAGGGCGGCGAGCAGGAGGATCGTGGGGCGGCGCATCGAGGGGTCCCTTCGTCGCGAGGCGGAGATTGTAGAGGGAGGCGGCACCGCTTTCCCGTGGACGGGGAAAACTCCCGGTCAGGAACCGTCCAGGAGCCGCCAGACGTTCCCGTCGCGCGCCAGCGTGAAGCGCAGGGTGCGCGTCCCGTGCTCGGCCCACTCCCCGAGCCAGAGCGACTCGGTGTCGACGTTCTGGGCCTTGGACCGGACCCGGACCGAGACGCGGCGGAGCCCGGGGCTGACCTCGAAACTCGCGCGGCCGACCCCATCGCGGCCCGGCCGCGGCGCGGCGAGCGCCTGCCGTACGACGCGCCGGTCGTCGATCCGCACCTCGAGCACGCCGTCCTTCAGCCCGTGCAGCAACTCGACCTGGCCGCGCGCGGCCGGCAACGGGCGCTCGTCGTCGACCCGCCAGGTCGCTTCGGCGGGGCGTGGGCGCGGCGGCGGCTCGAAGGCGGGGGCGGCCACCCCGCTGATCGCCCGCTGCGGCCCCGTCCCGGTGGGCCCGGCCGATCGCGCCCGCTGCGGCGGCGTGGCGGCCGGCGCCTCGAGCTGGGGGGCCGGGGCCGGGGGGAAGCCGGGAGGGACGGCGGCGTGAGCACGGCCGACGCGCCGGTCGAGCGGCGGGGCGACGGCCGGCCGGGACCACCACGCGGCGGCGAGCACGGCGACGGCCAGCACGACCGCGCTGCTGACCCACGGTCCGCTGGCACCGTGGCGCCGCTCGGGGCTCCACGTCCTCTCGAGCGCGCGCTCGCGCAGCGTGCGCTGCGGCGGCCGCACCTCGTCGGCGGGCGCTCCCGGCGGAACGGCGATCTCTTCCAGCCGCCGCGCGAAGGCGATCCCGCTCTCGAATCGATCCTCCGACCGGCGCGCGAGCGCGGTCAGGCAGGCGGCCTCGATCTCGGGAGCCAGCCCGGGACGCCAGCGCGACGGCGGCACCGGATCCTCGTGCAGCGCACGGTGCGCCAGCTCGCGGATCGACGACGCGCGGTGCGGAAGGCGCCCGGTCAGGCAGCGATAGAACACGGCTCCCAGCGCGTAGACGTCCGAGCGCGCGTCTCCCGGCTGCCCCAGGAGCTGCTCGGGTGCCATGAACGCCGGCGTCCCCTCGAGCACGCCGGGTTCGCTTTCGAGCGGTGCGGCGGCGACGCCGAAGTCGGTCACCTTGACGGTGCCGTCGGCGGTGAGCAGCAGGTTCGCGGGCTTCACGTCGCGGTGGACGATGCCACGGCCGTGGGCGTAGGCCAGGGCCCGGGCGGCCTGGGAGACGATCGTCAGCGCCTGCTCGACCGGCAGCGCGCCGCGCTCCTCGAGCAGCCGCTCGAGCGAGCCCCCCTCGACGAACTCGGTGATCAGGCCGGCCTGCTCGCCGTCGAGGATCCAGCCGCGGACGGCGACGATGTTGGGGTGCGACAGGCTCTGCAGCAGGTCGGCCTCGCGACGCCACCGCTGCTGCTGTGCCTCGCGCTCCGCGGGGTCGCCGGTCGCGCCCGTCGCGCCGCCGAACACCTTGACCGCGACGGTCTCGCCGGTGCGGCGATCGCGGGCCCGGTACACGACGCCGATGGCGCCGCGGCCGGCCTCCTCCTGGATCTCGAGCACGTCGAGCACGAGAACCCCGCGCGCCCCCTGCAGGGGCTCCTCGGGGCGAATATAGGTTCCGGGGTCCCGTCAGGCCGCAGGGCGGGCGGCGGCCATGGGAGCGCCCTCGCGGATCCACCGGAGGGCGGTCTCGAGCAGTGGATCGGCGGCCTTCGCGACCTGCTGGCCCGGGGTCAGGATCTTGTCCGGCTCGAGCCCCTTCTCGGACCAGGTGGTGCCGGACGGGGTGCGCATCTGGCGCGTGGAGAGCAGGACGTGCGCCCCGCCGGAGAGCGGGATCAGTTCCGGCAGTCCGGCCAGGCCGTAGGTCGGCCGGCCGATCAGGATGCCGTTCGCGCGCTCCTTCAGGAGCGCCGCGACCGCCTCTCCGGTGCCGGCCGTCGTTCCGTCGACGAGCACGAAGAGCTTCGCCGGAAGTTCGGCGCGCGGCAGGTCCGGCGCGCGGACGACCTCGTCGGCGCCGCCTCGGGAGGCGAGCCTCAGCAGGTCCCCGCCCGGCAGCACCACGCCCGACAGGCGCACCAGGTCGCGCGGCGCGAGCCCGGCGGCACCGCGCAGGTCGACCAGCAGCGGCGCGGCGGGGTCCGCGACCCTCGCGGCGGCCAGCTCGCTCCGCAGCGCGTCGGCCGAGACCGTCGCCGGGTCGGCGAGGTGCAGCGCGATCACCGGGCCGTCCAGGCGGGAGAGCGTGAACCCCTTCCCCCCCCCGGCCTCGAAGGTGAGCGTGCGGGTGTTCATGTCGAACTTCTTCGCGTCGAGCACCTCGAGGTCCACGGTCGCCCCGGGCGTCCCGCGGACCATCCGGCGCAGCACCGGCCACGCGACCAGGCGCGTGCTCTTCCCGCCGACCTTCCAGACCTGGTCGCCGATGCCGATCCCCTGCTTCTCGGCAGTCGAGCCCGGCTCGATGCGCACCACGACGGGGATGCCGCCCGCGGGCAGCAGCTCGATCCCGAGCACGCCGGCGGGCTCGGCCTCGGCGAGCAGCTTCTCCTCGCCCGGCTCGAGGTACGAGCTGACCGCGTCGACCGACGCGAGCATCCCGCGATAGGCCCCCTCGAGCAGCTCGGCCTCGTTGACCGGCTCGACGTAGTTCGCGCGCGTCAGGCCCCAGACCTCCTGGAAGACGTTGAGGTAGCGGTAGCTGCCGCGTCCCGGGAGCCCGGCGGCGAGCGCGAGGGTGACGACCGCCGCCAGGGCGGCCGCGCCGAAGAGCAGGCGACGGCGGGAGGAGGGGCTCATGTGGAGAGGATAGGGCACCCCGCGGGCGGCGGCGAACCGCCCGTCGCGCCCCGCCGCCCCTCCGAAGGGCTGCGCCGGCGGTCGCGCCGGGCCGGGTCCTCGCTCAGTCGCCCGGCTCCCCCTCCTCGGGATCCGGGCGGGAGCCGGGGCCCACCAGGCCGAACTTCTTGAGCTTGTAGCGCAGCGTGTCGCGGCTGACCCCGAGCAGCCGTGCGGCGTGGGTGCGGTTGCCGTCGGCCCTCGCCAGGGCCTGGCGGACCAGCGCCAGCTCGACCTCTTCGAGCACGACCCCCTCCGGCGGGAGCCGGAAGGCCTGTTCCGCGCCGCCGCCCGCGCCCGGCTCGCCGCGGATCTCCGGCGGCAGGTCCTCGAGGTGCAGC
>JAFNAE010000085.1 GCA_017860005.1 Acidobacteriota bacterium
AGGATCTGAAGGATGCACTGGAAGACCTCAAGAAATGCACTCTCACTCAATGGGACCAGGCGCGAGCCTTCACGCAGCACATCGAGGACCATGAATCCGACTCCTACAAGTTGCTCGCGACGAAGGAGGACTGCGGGGATCCGGAGACGGTTGTCAAGAGAGCAGTCGAGCGTCTGGACACGATTCTCCAGAAGGAGTCGGGAGGCAACGACAATGCGGCCGAGGTGGCTACCACGGCGGGGACACTTCTGCCCCCGGAGAGGCGGGAGGAACTCGATGCGATTCTCCGCAGGATCAAGCAGTTCGAGAGGCTACTGGTGGATTCAGCCGCCACCACCCGGCGCATCACGGAGGGCCGCTTCGAGACGACCGACGTCGCCGACTTCTTCGTCGTTCGCCAGGGGTCGATCGTGGTCGAGTGGACGAAGGAGCGTCGGCGGACGCTGACCATCGTGAAGGCTTCGCCCTTCGAGAAGCTCTCGACGAATCACCCGGACTCGGTCACCACCAGCTACGGCGCGGCCTCCCTGACGGCGTCGCTCGTCGACCTGAACGTCGCGCTGACCTACACGCCGCTCTCGAGCCCCGTGTTCGGCATGGTCAGCGAGCCCGCTCCGACGGCGGCCGAACCGGGCGCGACGCAGACCGTGATCCGGCAGACGGACGAGGATTCGCGTTCGGGAGAATGCGCACTCCTGCTCTCACTTCCGGTCTTCCTCCCCATGGGTGACTCGCCCGCCGCGAGACGATTCGCGCTGGTGCTCGGCACCGGAGCCAGCTCGTCGAACCCCGCGCTCTTCCTGGGATTGAGCGCGAAGCTCTACGGTGGGGTGCAGGTCAGCGCGGGAGTGACCCGGCAGCAGGTCAAGGCGCTGGATGGTCAGTCGGTCGGGGATCCGATCGCCGCCGCAACCGACATCCGGCTCGGCAACCACTGGGACACCCAGTTCTTCGCCTCCGTGAGCCTTTCGCTGAGGGGGATCGGCAGTCTCTTCGGCTCGCCGTGAGGCCGGCGGCAAGCACAGTAGGCGCAGCGAAGCGCGACTGCCCGCCTCCGGCGCCGCCGGTCAGCCGCCGCGCTCGGCGAAGCGTTTCAGGCCTTTCAGGTTGTCCCGGAACATTCGGCGCGTGGCGCGGGCTTGGCCGAGCAGGACGAAGAGAGGCAGGAGCGGGCCCTCGAACTCCTCGCGCTGGGTGACCCTGGTGCCGTTGGGCCGCGCCTCGAGGTAGAAGGCGTGGCGGCCGCTGACGCCGCCGCCGGTGCCCTTCCAGATCAGCGCCCGTCCCGGCCGCGCGACCTCGACCACCGGCTCGAAGGTGAACGAGAGGAACGACGGCTTGAGCGTCAGGCGCAGCTTGCCGCCCTCGCGCAGGGGCCTGCGGTCGGCCGTGCGCGCGTCGCGGCAGGCGGGCCACCACTGCGGCCAGCTCCACGGGTTCTCGAGCAGCTTCCAGATCGCCTCCGGCGGCGCCGCGGCGGTGACCGACTCCTCGATCGTCAGCGCCAAGCCGGGCTCCCCTAGGCGCCGTACTTCTCGAGCCGGCCGGCGTGGGCGAGCAGGAGGCCCATCAGGTCGCGCGACGGGAAGGTGCCCAGGTGGCCCACGGCGGCGCTGCGCTCGTCGAAGCGCGCCGCGCCGTCCGTGAACGCGATCGGCGCGGCCAGGAGCAGCGGCACCGGATGGAAGCTGTGCGCCTTCATCGGCGCCGGCGTCGAGTGGTCGCCGGTGATGGCGAGCACCTCGGGGGCGAGCGCGAGCAGGCGGGGCAGCTCGCGGTCGACCTCTTCGATCACGGCGGCCTTGGCCGCGAGGTCGCCGTCCTCGCCCGCCTGGTCGGTCTGCTTGACGTGCAGGAAGAAGAAGTCGAAGTCGTTCCAGCGCGCCGTCACGGTGTCCAGGATCTCGCCGATGCGCTTGCCGCAGGGGACGACTTCCATGCCGCACGCCCAGGCCACGCCGCGGTAGAGCGGGTAGCCGGCGAAGGCGCCCAGGCGCAGCCGATAGAGCTCGCCCATCTGCGGCAGGTGCGGCAGGCGCGAGAAGCCGCGCAGCAGGACGCGGTTGGCCTTGGGCTCCCCGGCGATCGCGCGCTCCATGGTCGCGACCGCGCGGCGCACGAGCGCCGCCGTGGCGGCGCCCGCGGGGGCGGTCTCGCGCGCCTCGAGCGGCGGCACGCCGAGCCGCTGCGGGTCGGTGTCGTCGACCGCCGCCGACAGGTCGTCGCCGCGCAGCAGCAGCACGAAGCGGTGCGCCTCGCCGGGCACGACCTCGAGCCGGGCGCCTTCGACGCCGGCGAGCGCGGCGTTGAGCCTGGCGCACACTCTCCGGCACTCCTCGGTCGGGATGCGCCCGGCGCGACGGTCGCTCAGGTTCCCGGCGGCGTCGGCGGTGGCGAAGTTGCCGCGCGCGGCGACGTCGCCGGGCCCGAGCGTGAGGCCCAGGCCGAGCGCCTCGAGCACGCCGCGGCCGATGTCGTTCTCGTCGGCGGCCGGGTCGTAGCCGAACAGCGCCAGGTGTCCCGGGCCGCTGCCGGGCGTGACCCCGGTCGCCACCGGCACGATGCGGCCGAGCGAAGCGCGTCCGGCGAGCGCGTCGAGGTTCGGCGTCCGCGCGAGCTCGAGCGCCGTCTGCGGCTGCGCCGCGCAGGCCAGGTCGCCGAGCCCGTCGAGCACGAGCAGGACGATCTTCGACTCGGCCGGCCGGGCGAGGCGGGCGAGCAGGTCGAGGTGCTTCACGGGAGGACCCTCCTTCAGGCCACGAAGTAGGCCGAGGCGCGCACCTGGAGGCGCGTGCGCGGCTCGAAGCCGCTGCCCACCAGCGCGAACGAGGTGCGGGCGGCCAGGACCGGCAGCACGATCCAGCCGTCGAAGGTCTCGCCCGAGCCGTACGGCGCGACCACCGGCTCGATCTCGGCCAGCTTGGTCCAGTGGTCCTCCTCGGGGTCGAAGGCGGCCTGCACCTCGACGTAGGCGCGGTCGAGGTCGATCACCTTGTTGCCCGACGGGTGCCAGACCGAGAAGACGAGGCGGACCTCGTCGTAGGGCTCGGTCTCGATCCAGGCGTCGCCCTCCACCACCAGCGGCCAGACGAACGAGCCCGCGCCGTCCGTGGCGTGGATCTCGGGCGTGGCGTCGAACAGCAGTTGCAGCGTGCGGGGCTCGCGCGCGTCGCTCATGACTCCTCGTCTCGTCAGCCGCGCGCGAGCTCGAGCGCGCGCGTGATCCGGGCCGCGGTCTGGGCGGGCGTGGCGCCCAGCAGCGGCGCACCGATGCCGAAGGCGACCGCCCCGGCGGCGCGGTAGGCCGGGATCTCCTCGATGTCGAAGCCGCCGCCGGCGAGCATCGGCGCCAGGTCGCCGAGCGGCTGGCGCACCACCTCGAGGTAGCGCGGCCCGCCCACCGGCGGCAGCGGGTAGACCTTGAGCAGGTCCGCACCGGCGCGGTCGGCGGCGACCAGCTCGGTCGGGGTGAGAGCGCCCATCACCAGGTAGAGGCCGGCGCGGCGGACGATCGCCGCCACCTCCGCGTCGACGTTGGGCGTGACCACGAACTCGGCGCCCGCCTCGACCGCGGCGCGGGCCCGCTCGGCTCCGGTCACCGTGCCCATCCCGATCCAGGGCGGGCCGCCCCCGGCGGAGCGCTCGGCGGTGAGCTCGCGCACCAGATCGACCGCGCCGGGCACGGTGAAGGTGACCTCCACGAGCTCGAGCCCGGCGGCGACGAAGGCGCGCGCCTGGCGCGCCGCTTCGGCGCGGTCGCGGTGGCGGACGACGGCGAAGATCGGCGAGCGCGCGACCGAACTGGCGACCTGTTCCCGGAGCGTCTCGACGGCGATCGACATCGGTGCGACTCTACCTCACCCCGACGTGCGGCGGCCGCCCGGCGCGCGCGAGCCGGCGCGGTCGAGCGCGTGCCCGAGCCGGCGCAGCACGCCGCGCAGGATGCGCACCTCGCGCCGCGTGGGCGCGGCGCGCGCGACGAGCTGGCGCAGGTCGCGCTCGACGCCGGCGATGGTCGAGTCGCGCGCGAAGCCGATTCGGCGCAACAGCGCCTCGAGCTGCGCCGCGAATCCGGCCACCTCCTCGCCGCTGGCGTGGGGATCGGCGCCGGGCGGGGGCGGGGGGGTCACCCCGCGTGCGACGAACAGCTCGTAGGCGACCACCAGCACCGCCTGGGCCAGGTTGAGCGTGGGCTGGATCTCGGCGGTGGGGATGCGCACGTGCAGGCTGGCGAGCGCCAGCTCGTCGTTGGTGAGCCCGGAGGTCTCGGGCCCGAACAGGATCACCGCGGCGTCGCCCGGCGGGTCGGCGGCGAGCCGGCCGGGGAGCTCGCGCGGCGTCAGCAGCCGCTGCGGCCAGACCCGCTCGCGCGCGGCGGTGGTGGCGACGATGCGCTGGAAGGGGGCGAGCGCGGCCGGCAGGTCGGCGCAGCGCTCGGCCTCGTCGAGGATGTGCCCGGCGTGGACCGCGAAGGCGCGCGCGGTGGCGCCGATGCGCACCGCCGGCTCGACGAGCAGCAGGCGCTCCAACCCGAGGTTCGCCATCGCGCGCGCGGCGGCGCCGACGTTGCCCTCCTCCTGCGGTCGCACCAGACAGATGGCAGGCGGCACGCGCTCGATCGGTTCGGTGTCGGCGACGGCCATCGTCGGCTCAGCGCTTGGGCACGCTCGACCAGTGCGCGACGACCAGGATCGGTGGCGAGTCGCCGGAACCCAGCGCCCAGAGCGCGGCCGGCTCGGGGCGGAGCTGGCCGAGCGACATCTGTCCGGCGCGCGGTCCGAGCGCCCAGAGCGCCCAGGCCAGCGCCTGGGCGTCGAGCGCGAGGTCGGTCACGGCGGCGACCGCCTGCACGCCGTCGCGCGCGAGTCCGTCGCGCAGGTCGAGCCAGCGCGGCATGCGGTCGCCGGCGATCTCGAGCGGCCGGTCGCCGGCGACGAGCACGCCGGCGGCGCGGTCGCGCAGGAAGAAGCCCTCGAGGTGTTCGCCCGCTGCGCCCAGCGGCGGGAACTCGACGCGCCAGCCCTTGCCGTCAGGTCCCGGGCCGGCGCCGCGGGCGACGGATCCGACGCCGATCCGGAAGCTCTCGATGCCGGCCGCCACGAGCACGGCGGCTGCCCGGTCGACCGCCCAGCCGGGCGCGAAGGGGGCGAGATCGAGCTCGCTCGTGGACGCCGCGGTGACGGTGCCGGCGGCGCGGTCGAAGCTCAGCCGGTCGCAGCGCGCGGAGGCCACCGCGTCGGCCAGGGCGCCCGGAGCGGGCCGGCCTGCCGATGGGCCGCCCGGGGGGCCCCAGGCGCGGAAAACGCGTCCGCCGAGAGCGCCCACCGCGCCGTCGCTCCAGCGGCAGAACGAGTCCGCCTTGGCGAGCATCGCGAACGCGGCGGCGTCCGGGCGCACCGGCCCGCCCGCCGCGCGGCGGAAGGCGTCGGCGAGCGCGAGCGCGTCGGCCTCGGTGCGTGCGAGCTCGACCCACGCCGCGCGCGCGGCCGGCTCGGCGCGCTCGGCAGGCAGGCCCGCGATCTCGATCGTCGCCGTCTCGCCCAGGACCTCGGAGGTCAGTCGGACGGTCTCGGCGGGGAGCGTGGCCGGCAGCGTGGCCGCGAGGGCCCATGCCGCCAGGGCCGGAGCTCGGCGCGGAGCGCTCACGCCCGACCTCCCGAGATCCAGACCGTCTTGACGTTGACGAACTCGTGGAGTCCCCAGCCCGCGAGCTCGCGCCCGTGTCCCGAGCGCTTGACGCCGCCGAACGGCAGGCGCGGGTCGCTCGCCACCATGGCGTTGACGAACACCGAGCCGGCCTCGAGCCCGGCGGCGGCGCGCTCGGCCTCGGCCGGATCGCGCGTCCAGATCGCGGCGCCGAGCCCGAACGAGGTCGCGTTGGCGAGCTCGAGCGCGGCCTCGAACGAGGGGACGCGGAAGAGCGCGGCGACCGGGCCGAACAGCTCCTCGCGCGCGGCGGGCGACGCGCTCGGCGGGTCGGCGATCGCGGTCGGCGCGTAGAAGAAGCCCGGTCCGGGCAGCGGCGTGCCGCCGGCCAGCAGCCGGCCGCCGGCGGCGACGGTCGCGCGCACCTGGCTGTCGAGCTCGTCGCGGATCGCGGCGGTGGCGAGCGGGCCGACCTCGGTGGCGGGGTCCATCGGATCCCCGACGCGAAGCGCCGCGAGCGTCGCGACGAAGTGCCGCTCGAACTCGTCGTAGACCGCCTCGTGGACGATGAAGCGCTTGGCGGCGATGCAGGACTGGCCGTTGTTGATCGTGCGTGCGCGCACCGCTACCGCCGCGGCGCGCGCGACGTCGGCCGAGGGCAGGACCAGGAAGGGATCGCTGCCGCCGAGCTCGAGCACGACCTTCTTGAGCGCGCCTCCGGCGGCCGCGCCGACCGCCGCGCCCGCCGGCTCGCTGCCGGTGAGCGTCACCGCCGCGACGCGCGGGTCCCGGATCAGCCCGGCGACCGCTTCGCTGCCCACCAGGAGGGCCTGGAAGCAGCCTTCCGGAAAGCCGGCGCCGGCGAAGACCTCCTCCAGGGCGAGCGCGCAGCCGGTGACGTTCGAGGCGTGCTTGAGCAGGGCGACGTTGCCGCACGCCAGCGCGGGCGCCGCGAAGCGCACCACCTGCCAGAAGGGGAAGTTCCAGGGCATCACGGCGAGCACCGGCCCGAGCGGGTCGAAGCGCACGTAGCTGCGCTCGGCGTCGGTCGCCACCTCGACCGGCGCGAGCAGGCGCTCGGCGTTCTCGGCGTACCAGGCGAGGACGCGCGCACACTTGGCGACCTCGGCCTCGGCGGCGGCGAGCGTCTTGCCCATCTCGCGGGTGGCGAGGCGGGCGAGCTCCCGCCGGCGCTCGTCGAAGCCGCGCGCCGCGCGCTCGAGCCCGGCGCGCCGCCGCTCCGCGCTCGCGTGGCGCCAGTCGGCGAAGGCGGCCTCGGCGAGCGCCAGGCGCCGCTCCAGCTCGGCGGCGCCGTGGGGATCGTAGCGGGCGAGCAGGCGTCCGCTGGCGGGATCGACGGAGGAGAGGGGCATCGGCGTCCGGAGCCCAGTCTAAGCCCGGGCGCGGAGCGGGGGCTTGACAGGCGCTTGCAAGGTGATATCATACTGCTAGCAATCGGAGGAGACCTCGTCCATGAAAGAACGATCCGCTTCGACCTTTCCCGGCCTGCTCGCGCTCCTGGTCTTGCTGCTCGCCTTCGGCGCCTCGCTCTGGCAGATGGTGGGCGCCGCGCGCGTCGCGAACGTGCCGATGCTGGTGACCTGGCTCGCCGCGCTTCTCGTGCTCGCCGTGATGCTCGGCGGCTTCTTCATGGTCGAGCCCAACCAGGCGCGCGTGCTGACGCTGTTCGGCGCCTACCGCGGCAGCGAGCGCACGCCCGGCCTGCGCTGGGCCAACCCGTTCTACGCCAAGCGCGTGATCTCGCTGCGCGTGCGCAACTTCGAGACCGAGCACCTGAAGGTCAACGACGCCGAAGGCAACCCGATCGAGATCGCCGCCGTGGTCGTCTGGCGCGTGATGGACAGCTTCGAGGCGGTCTTCCACGTCGACGACTACGAGAACTTCGTGCACGTGCAGAGCGAGTCGGCGCTGCGCAACCTGGCCACTCACTTCGCCTACGACTCCCACCAGGAGGGCGAGAAGTCGCTGCGCGCCAACACGGCCGAGATCGCCGACAAGCTCCGGCACGAGATCCGCGAGCGGCTCGAGCAGGCCGGCGTCGACGTGCTCGAGGCGCGCATCAGCCACCTCGCCTACGCGGCCGAGATCGCGCAGGCCATGCTGCAGCGCCAGCAGGCCTCCGCGATCATCGCCGCGCGCCAGAAGATCGTGGACGGCGCGGTGGGCATGGTCGAGATGGCGCTCGCCCGCCTCGAGCAGCAGCGCATCGTGGACCTCGACCCGGAGCGGCGCGCCGCGATGGTGTCGAACCTGCTCGTCGTGCTGTGCAGCGAACGCGCCGCGACCCCCGTGGTCAACGCCGGGACGCTCTACTGAGGGAGGCGGGTTGGCGGAGCGCAGACCCTTCCTGCTCCGGCTCGACCGGGACGTGCACGCGGCGCTCGAGCGCTGGGCGGCCGACGAGCTGCGCAGCGTCAACGGGCAGATCGAGTATCTCGTGCGGCGCGCCCTGGCCGAGGCCGGGCGCCTGAAGGGGACCCGGAGCGCCCGGCGCGACCGCCCCGAGGAAGAGACGCGATGAAGACCGAGCGTTGTCCCAAGTGCAACTCCGAGATGGTGGACGGATTCCTGATCGACCGCGACAAGGCCGACCGGGTGCAGACCTGGTTCGAGGGCGAGCCGTCGAAGTACTGGTTCGGAATGCTCCGGCTGCGCGGCCGCGCGCGCTTCGGAGTGGTCACGCGGCGCTGCCGCCGCTGTGGCTTCCTCGAGTCGTTCGCCACCGGGCCGGAGCGCTGAGCGGCGCGCCGGCGCCCCTTGCCGGAGCGCGGCGGACGTCGGATACTGCCGCCATCGTGTCCAGCGCGCGTCGGATCCGCCGTTCGGCGTGGCTCGCGGCCTGCCTGCTGGCGAGCGCCCCGCCCGTCGTGCGCGCGCAGGAGCTCGACCGGCTCGGCGTCCTCGGCGACAGCCTCACCGACGAGTACGACGACCAGGCCTTCGGCGCCTACGCGCGCAACTGGATCGAGCTGCTGGCCGAGCAGCGCGGCCTCGATCTCGGACCGACCGCGGCCGAGGACGGCCAGCCCGGTGGCACCTGGGGCGAGCCGCGCCGGACCGGGTACGAGGAGGACTGGGCGCGCTCCGGCGCCGACACCTGGACGGCGATCACCCAGGGCCAGCACACCGGCCTCGCCGGCGGCGCCGCGCGCGGTGTCCGCCACGCGGTCCTGTTCATCGGCAACAACGACTTCCGGCCCGGCTTCCCGCCCGGCAACAACGACTTCCCCTACAACGCCATCTACAACGGGTTCTGGACCGACGCCGAGGTCGCGGCCCATCTCGCCGCGGGGCTCGACAACCTGCGCACGCTGCTGGCGCCACTCGAGTCGGCGGGGCTCCGCCTGGTGGTGGTGGCCCCGATGGACTTCGGCGCCACGCCCGCGGTGCGCCTGCTCTTCCCCGACGCCACGCGCCGGGAGCGGGTCGCGCAGGCGGTGGCGGGCTTCGGCTCGCGCCTGCGCGCGCTCGCCGCGGAGAAGGGCCTGGTCTTCGTCGACGCCTTCCGGCTCGGGCGCGCGATCTTCGGCACCCACGCCGCGCCGCGTGCGACGCTCCGGGTCGGTGACGTCGCCATCGACCTCGACCAGTTCTCCGGCGGCAGCGGTACGCCGGCCGCGTTCGTGGAGGACGGCGTGCATCCGCACACCGTCATCCAGGGCGTGATGGCCAACGTGGTACTCGCCGCCCTCGACCGCCACCTGGGCGCCTGCGTGCCGCCGTTCAGCGAGGTCGAGCTGCTCGCCCACAACGGCCTCGCCTACGGCGGGTCGGACACGCTGGTCGCCGAGATCGGCCCGCCCGAGGCCTTCGTCGAGAGCTTCGCGCCGGGCTGGGCGCTGCGCTTCTTCGGCAATGGCGGCGCGGCGCCCGGGCTCGACCGGGTCACGGTGCCGATCGACGCCCCGGCGCGCCCCGCGGACGTCGGCACCGGCGACCTCACGCTCGAGCTCTGGCTCAAGGCCCCGCCCGGCGAGAACACCAGCACCGACGCCTGCTCGAACGCGGGCGACGCCTGGATCACCGGCAACATCGTGGCCGACCGCGACGTCTTCGGCGCCGGCGACCACGGCGACTACGGTCTGTCGCTGATGGACGGGCGGCTCGCGTTCGGCGCCGACGTCGGCGGCAGCGGCGCGACGATCTGCGGTGCCACGCGCGTCGACGACGGCCGCTGGCACCACGTGGCGGTGACCCGCCGGCGTCTCGCCGGCGCTGGCCGGCCCGCGGGCGAGCTGCGCCTGTTCGTGGACGGCGTCGAGGACGCGCCGGCGCTCGACGGCCCGGACGGGGATCTCTCCTACCGCGACGGACGGCCGACCGGCTTCGCCTGGGATCCGTACCTCGTCCTGGGCGCCGAGAAGCACGACGCCGGACCCGACTTCCCGTCGTACCACGGCCTGCTCGACGAGGTGCGCCTGTCCACCGTGCTGCGCTACGCGGGGCCCTTCGCGCCTGGGCGCGCGCCGTTCGCCGCCGACGCCTCGACCGCCGCGCTCTGGTCGTTCGACGCCGGCGCGGGCGTCGCGGTCTGCGACCGCGCGGGCGCCGCGGGCGGGCCCTCGGACGGCGAGCGCCGTGTGGGCGGCGACCCAGCGGGCCCGCAGTACCTCGGCGACACGCCCTTCCCGGATCGGCTCTTCGCGGACGGCTTCGAGTCGGGCGGCGCGGCGCGCTGGAGCACGATCCAGCCCTGACCGCGGTCGGCTAACCCGCGAGCGGAGCCAGGCGCACCGGCAGCTCCTCCCAGCGCGCGGCGGCGAGCGCGCGCCCGAGCTCGGCGTCGCCCGACCAGTGGCCGCGGCGGATCCGGCGCGCGCGCAGCGGCAGCCGCGAGGCGCCGGCGAGCGGGAACGGGTCGAGCCGGAGCTCCACGGCGGCGCCGTCGGGGGCGATCTCGGCCCGCCAGCCGGGCTGGCGCACGAACGCGGCGTCGGCGGCGCAGGCCGCGAGCGAGAGATCGTCGGCGAGGGCGAGCCAGCCGGCGTCGGCGGCGAGCTCGGGCGCCGGGCGCCCGGCGGCGTCGAGCAGCTCGTCGCGGCGGCGCTCGAGCTCGGCCCGGGCGGCGCCGAGGGCCGGGTCGTCGGAGCGGGCGGAGGTGAGGCGCAGGAAGTGCGCGGCGACCAGCGCGGACTCGTAGGGCCGCTCGGCCGCGAAGCGTTCGACTCCCCGGCGCCAGATCTCCAGGCGCAAATCCGGCGCAATCGCCAGGAAGTCGAGCGCCCTGCCGGTGCCGGGATCGACGCGCGGCGCCGCGTCCGGCTCCCACCAGCCGTTGTCGTGGGCGGCCACCGCGGCGAGCAGCTCGGCGCGCCGCGGATGATCGGCGAGACCGGGCAGGCGCACGAGCGCGAGCAGGTCGGCCGCGAGCCGGGCGTGGTCGGACTGGGTCACCACCAGGGTCGCGTCGGCCAGGTCGCGCAGGATCACGCAACGCAGGATAGCGGAGCGCGGCACGCTCGACCGGCCTCCGCGCGCTCGCGTACCGCCCCTCGGGGCGGCGTCAGCCGGGCCGTTCGGCGGGAGAGTCTCATCATGCACAAGCTCACCCGCGAAGAGGCCCTCGACTACCACCGGCGCGAGCCGCACGGCAAGGTCGAGGTGATCCCCACCAAGCCCACCGCCACCCAGCTGGATCTCTCCCTCGCCTACACCCCGGGCGTCGCCGAGCCCTGCCTCGACATCGAGAAGGACCCGATGCTCAAGCTGCTCGAGCCCACCTTCGGCGGCATCAACCTCGAGGACATCAAGGCGCCCGAGTGCTTCGACATCGAGCAGCGCCTCAAGAAGGAGATGTCCATCCCGGTCTTCCACGACGACCAGCACGGCACCGCCATCATCTCGGGTGCCGCGCTCGTCAACGCGGTCGAGCTCGCCGGCAAGAAGATCGACGAGGTCCGGCTCGTGTTCGCGGGCGCCGGCGCGGCCGCGTTCGGCTGCGTCTGGCTCTACCTGCTGCTCGGCGTTCGCAAGGAGAACA
Organism: Acidobacteriota bacterium; assembly: GCA_017860005.1. Lineage (GTDB taxonomy): Bacteria > Acidobacteriota > Thermoanaerobaculia > Multivoradales > JAGPDF01 > JACTMI01. The sequence goes on from JAFNAE010000085.1 coordinate 11,648, forward strand.
TCGTCCTGTGCGACCGCAAGGGCGTGATCTACAAGGGGCGCCCGGGTGACAAGGACCGCTACAAGCTCGAGTACGCGTCCGACACCAAGGCGCGCACGCTGTCCGAGGCGATGGAGGGCGCCGACGTCTTCATCGGCCTGTCGGGCCCCGGCCTGATCACCGGCGAGGACCTGCGCAGGATGGCGCGCGACCCGATCGTCTTCGCGATGGCCAATCCGGTGCCCGAGATCGGCTACGACGAGGCGAAGGCGGCGCGGCCGGACGTGATCATCGCCACCGGGCGCAGCGACTACCCCAACCAGGTCAACAACGTGCTCGGCTTCCCGTTCATCTTCCGGGGCGCCCTCGACGTGCGCGCCACCGACATCAACGACGCGATGAAGATGGCCGCGTCGCACGCGCTCGCCCGCCTCGCGCGCGAGGACGTGCCCGACTCGGTGCTGAAGGCCTACGGGCTCGATCACCTGCGCTTCGGGCGCGAGTATCTGATCCCGAAGCCGTTCGACTATCGCGTCCTGCTCAACGTGGCGCCCGCGGTCGCCCAGGCGGCGATCGACTCGGGCGTGGCGCGCGCGCCGATCGCCGACATGGAGGCGTACCGCCACCGGCTCGAGCACCTCGTCTCGCGGCGGCTCGAGCTGATGCGCGTGGTGATCGACAGAGCCAAGCGGGCACCGAAGCGCATCGTCTTCCCCGAGGGCGACAACCCGAAGATCCTGCGCGCCGCCAAGATCCTGGTCGACGAGGGCATCGCGCACCCGATCCTGCTCGCGCGCCGCGAGCAGATCGCGGGCCGGCTCGCCGAGCTGGGGCTCCCCGAGGACCGCATCACCATCGTCGAGATCGACAAGTCGCCCCGCCTCGCCGACTACCGGCGCCTCCTGCACGAGAAACGGCGCCGCGACGGCGTCACCGCCGAGGAGGCCGAGAAGCTCCTGCGCCAGCGCAACTACTTCGGCACCCTGATGGTCGCCGCCGGCGACGCCGACGGACTGATCTCCGGCCTCACCTACGAGTACCCGGACACGATCCGGCCGGCGCTCCAGGTGATCGGCACCCAGCCGGGCTTCCGGCGCGTGGCGGGCGCCTACCTGCTGGTGCTCAAGGACCGCACCTTCCTGCTCGCCGACACCACGGTCAACATCGACCCGGACGCCGAGACGCTGGCCGAGATCGCGATCGCCACCGCCGCCTTCGCGCGCCGGTTCAACGTCAAACCGCGCGTCGCGATGCTGGCGTTCTCGAACTTCGGCTCCAACCCCCATCCGTCGGCGCGCAAGGTCCGCCGCGCGGTCGAGATCGCGCGCGAGCGCGAGCCGGGGCTGATGATCGACGGCGAGATGCAGGCCGACACCGCGGTCACGCCCGCGATCCTCGAAGAGCACTACCCCTGGTCGGAGCTCAAGGGCGGCGCCAACATCCTGATCTTCCCGGAGCTGCAGTCCGCCAACGCCGCCTACAAGCTGATCTGGCGCCTGGCCGGCGCCGAGGCGATCGGCCCCATCCTGCTCGGCATGGCCCGCCCGGTCCACGTCTTGCAGAAGGGGGTCGAGGTGTCCGACATCGTCAGCATGGCGGCGATCTGCGTGGTTGACGCCCAGGAGCGGTCCGGACCGAATCTGGCCTAGAATCGGGCCGAACCAGGGAGGAATCCACATGAAGCGCAGGATCGCAACCGCAGTTGCCATGGCCGTGGCCTTCGCGGCCGTGGCGTCGGTCGCCCCGGTGGCGGCCCAGGACTCGAAGCCCCGCATCGCCGTGCTCGAGTTCAAGAACAAGGCGGACAACCAGTGGTGGTACTCGGGCGGCGCCGAGGCGGCGCAGGACGTGTTCGTCACCGAGCTGGTGAAGAGCGGCCGCTTCCGCGTCGTCGAGCGCGAGCAGCTCGCCGCCCTGATGGAGGAGAAGAACCTGGCCCTGTCCGGGGACGTCGATCCCTCGACCGCGGTCAAGGCCGGCAAGCTCCTCGGCGTGAAGTACCTGCTCACCGGCGCGGTGACCGAGTACGGCGCACAGGAGACCGGCGCCCACGGCGCCTATCGGGTCGGCTTCTCGGCGGGCAAGAAGACGTTCACCGCCGCCATGAACGCACGCATCATCGACACCGACACCGGCGAGATCGTGTGGGCCGACGAGGCGCGGGGCGAGGACGCCAACTTCAAGCTCTCGATCGCCGGCTTCGGCGGCGGCGTCGAGAACGACACCCGGATGTTCGACAAGGTGATGAAGCCGGTCATCCAGCAGCTGACCGCCTCGATCAAGGCGGCCGACCTGTAAGCGGGCCGGCTCCCGCCGGCCGGAGTTGGAGAGAGGCGCCGCGAGGCGCCTCTCTCTGTTTGTGCGGGCGCGAAGGCCGGCCGCGCGCGGCCGCGGGGCGTCAGCCGCGGCCGCTCAGCGTGAAGGCCACCTTGAGGTCGTACCACATCCTGACCCGCACCCCCTCCTTGGTCGCCGGCGCCCAGACGCAGCCGCGGGCGTAGTCCGCGGCTGCCTCGTCCATGCCGAAGCCGGCCTTGGCGCCGGAGGGGCGGAGCTCGGCGGGGCGTCCGTTCTCGTCGACCAGGACGCTGACCGTCACCGTCGCCTCCTTGCGCATGCGTTGCGCGATCGGCGGATAGACCAGACCCGGCCGGCGGGTGAGCCGGGGCGGGACCACGCCCGGGCCGGGCGTGACCAGCTCGCCCACGCGCACCGTGCCCGCCGCCGGCGGGCTCGCCGGGGCGGGCGTCGTGGCCGCGGGCGGCGCCGGCTGCGGCGCCGGCTGCGGCGCCGGAGCCGGGGCGGGATCGGCCTGTGCCGGCGTGGCCGGCGGCGGGGCGGTCGTGGTCGCGGGGGCGGCCGGCTGGGCGGCGGCCGGAGCCGGGGCGCTGGTGCGGGCCGGCGCGGCGACCGGTTCGATCTGCTTGGCAGCCAGCGAAGTCGCCGGGGCAGCGGGCGGGGGCGCGGCGGCGCGCGCCTCCTGGACCTTGCGCGCGTCCTCGAGTTGCTTCTGGAGCGCCTTGAGCTGCTCGTCGTACTGGGCCTTGAGCCCCGCCTCCAGCTGCTTCGACTGGTCCGTGACCATCCTGGCGATCTGGCTCTGGATCTCCTCGGGGGTCGGACCGGCCGGCTGCGGCGGCGGCGCCTCGATCGGGGCGGGGGCCGTCGTCTCGGCCGCCGGCGCCGTGCCGGAGCCGCCGCGGCCGAACAGGAAGTACGCGCCGAGCGCGAGCACCACGACACCCCCGGCCGCGGCGGCGATGAGCGGCAGCTTGTTCTTCGTGGGCTTGTCGCCGATCCCGTACTCGGCGCGCAGGACGTCGGTGTTGTCGCGCACCGGACCGCTCTCGCGCAGCGGCGCGGCGGGCGCGGGCGCGGCGGCCGCGGGCGCGGGCGCGGCGGCGGCCGCGGGCGCGGGCTGAGCCGGGAGGGCGATCGCCTGCGTGCGCTCGGTCTCGAGCTCCTGGGTCTCGCGCTCGATCTCGTCGCGGAACAGGTTGTGGAGGAAGAAGGCGAGGTTGAAGGTGGTCGGGTTGTACTGGCCGTCGGCCATCAGCTTGGCGAGCGACTTGTGCCAGGCGACGATGTCGCCCACGCGCTGGTCGCGCGGCGCCAGGCTGCGCTTGAGCAGGCCGGCCAGGTCGGGGTGGAGATTGCCGCCGTCGGCCGCCACCACCGCCTGATCGAGCAGCGAGCCGAGCCCGGTCGCGGGCAGCGCGGGCGCGGGCAGCGCGGTGAGCAGCTCGAACAGGATCGCGCCCACGCTGTAGACGTCGTCGTTCTTGCCCGCCGGCTGGCCGGCCAGCGCCTCGGGCGCCAGGTAACGGCCGAGGCTCTGCTTGATCACCGGATGCGAGGCCGAGGCCCGCAGCCCGGGCGAGGCCTCGAAGCCGCACAGGCGCAGCTCGCCCTCGTGGGAGACGAGGACCTGGTGCGGCGTGAGCATGCCGTGGGTGACGCGGTCGTCGCCGAAGCGCGTCTCGAGGGCGACCGCGAGCCCGGCCGCGATCCGCTCGGCGATGAGCAGCGCGTGATCGAGCGGCACCGGCTGGCCGCGCTTGACCGCCTGCTCGGCGAGCTGGGCGAGGGTGCGGCCGGAGAAGTAGTCGTAGGCCACGTAGGGCACGCCGCGCACCTGGCCGCTGTCGACCGCGTTGGTGATGTTGGGGCTCTTGAGGCCCTGGGCGAGCGCGCCGCGCGACTGGATGGTGCGGGCGACGCGCTCCGAATCGAGCCCCTGGCCGTTGTAGACGCGCAGCAGGACGATCCGATCCAGCGTCTGACGCCCGATGCGCCCGGCGCGGAACGTCTCGCCCAGGGCGTCCTCGGCGAGCTTCTTGAGCAGCAGGTACTGGCCGAACTGGTCCCTTGTGTTCATCGTCCCCTCCGGCGGCGCGGACTCATTCCGGAATCCCGTCGGTGCGCGCGCCTCGCCTGGCTCCGGAAGCTGTCTGGGAAGTCTCCACTTTCGCGTGCGCGCCTGTCAACGTGCGGGCGGCGCCCCATCGGGGCGACGCGCGCGGAAGTAGCGCCGCTGCCAGAGATCGACGTTGCGGTTGTGCTCGGCCAGCGTCTCGGCGAAGACGTGGCTGCCGTCGTTGCGGCTCACGAAGTAGAGGTAGGGCACGTCGGCGGGACGCGCCGCCGCGGCCAGGCTCGCGCTCCCGGGCGAGCAGATCGGACCGGGGGGGAGCCCGAGCGTCCGGTAGGTGTTCCAGGGCGAGTCGGAGGCGAGGTCGCGCCGGCGCAGGTCCCCGTCCCAGCGCCCTTCGAGCTTCAGTCCGTAGATCAGCGTCGGATCGGCGTAGAGGCCGATGCCGCGGCGCAGGCGGTTGGCGTAGACGCCCGCCACCAGCGGGCGCTCGGACTCGAGCCGCGCCTCCTTCTCGACCAGGCTGGCCAGGATCACCAGCTCGCGCACGGGCCGCTCGTCGCCGCGCGCCACGAGCGGCCGTACCTCGCGCTCGTAGCGGGCGCGGAAGTTGGCCACCAGCGCGTCGGCGATCGCGTCCTCGGAGATGCCGCGCGGGAAGCGGTAGGTGTCCGGAAAGAGGTAGCCCTCGAGATCGGTCGCTGCCGGGTCGAGGTCGGCGACGCGGGCCGGGTGCGCGAACTCGGCGCGCAGCCGCGCACGGTCGCCGAAGCCGGCGGCGGCGAGCGCGGCGACCGTCTCGTCGAGGGTCAGGCCCTCGACCACGGTGACCGCGTGGGTCGCCACCGCGCCGCGCACGAGGCGGTCGAGCACCTGGAGGGTCGAGGTGGGGGGCTCGAAGCGGTACTCGCCGGCGTGGATCGGCGCGCCGCCGAGCACCTGCCCCAGGTAGAGGCGCGCGAGGCGGGGCGAACCGATCACGCCGCGCGCCGCGAGCCGCTCGAGGACGGCGCGCGCGGTCTCGCCGCGCTCCACTACGATCTCGACCGGCGCGGGGTACGCGCGCGGACGGGCGAGGTCCTGGCGCGCCCAGAGGGCCAGGCCTGCGGCGCCCGCGAGCAGCGCGGCGAGGCCGGCGGCGAGCACGAGCGCGACGCGTCTCACTTCCGCTCCTCGCCGCTGCGGCGCCGGTCGAGCGCTTCCTGGAGCAGGATCTGCGCCGCCACCGCGTCGAGCCGGGGGCGCGCGCGGCGCGCGTCGAGCCCGGCCTCGCGCAGGCGCTCGGCGGCCGCCGCCGAGGTGTACGCCTCGTCGACCCACTCGACTTCGAGCCCGGTGGCAGCGGCGAGCTTCTCGCCGAAGCTCCGCGCGCGCTCGAGCGTCTCGCTCGGCGGCCCCTCGCCGGAGCGGTGCGGCAGGCCCACCACCAGGCGCCCGACCTCGTGCTCGCGCGCGAGCGCGGCGATCGCCGCGATGGCGGCGGCGTCGCTGCTGCGCTCGACCACCCGGAACGGCAACGCCATGCGGCCCTCTCCGTCGGAGAGGGCGAGACCGATCCGGCGCTCCCCGAAATCGACGCCCAGCGCGCGCATTTTCACCCCGGTGGTCCGGCGGTCGCGTGGTAGCATCCCTGCGCTTGCGCGGCCCCCCGTCCCGTCATTCTCGCGGGCTCCCGGGCGAGCCGCAAGCTCCGGAGGAAAGAGCATGTCGGACGTCGTCATCCTGAGCGCCGCTCGCACCCCGATTGGCGCCTTCCAGGGGGCGCTCGCCGCGGTGCCGGCGCCCCAGCTCGGCGCACGCGCGCTGGCCGGCGCGGTCGAGCGCGCCGGGCTCGCTCCCGCCGACCTCGAGCAGGTCTACATGGGCTGCGTGCTGACCGCGGGCGTCGGCCAGGCTCCGGCGCGGCAGGCGGCGCTCGGCGCCGGTTGCCCGGATTCCACCGGCGCGATCACCTTCAACAAGGTCTGCGGCTCGGCCATGCGCGCCGTGATGTCGGCCGCCAACGACCTGCGCGCCGGCGACTTCGAGCTGGTCGCCGCGGGCGGCATGGAGAGCATGAGCCGCGCGCCCTACCTCGCGCTCGGCGCGCGCGACGGGCTGCGCCTCGGCCACGCCAAGTTCATCGACTCGATGATCTACGACGGACTCTGGGACCCCTACGGCGACCAGCACATGGGCAACTGTGCGGAGATCTGCGCCCGCCACTACTCGTTCACGCGCGAGGAGCAGGATGCCTTCGCGCGCGAGAGCTACGTGCGCGCGCGCCGCGCCCAGGAGTCGGGCCTCTCGGCGCGCGAGATCGTCGCAGTCGAGGTGCCGGGCCGCAAGGGCCCGACCGTGGTGGACAAGGACGAGGAGCCGGGCAAGGCCGACCTCGACCGGATGCCGTCGCTCAAGCCGGCGTTCGAGAAGGACGGCACGGTGACCGCGGCCAACGCCTCGAAGATCGACGACGGCGGCGCCGCGCTCGTGCTCACCACCGCCGCGACGGCCAAGCGCCGGGGCCTGAAGCCGATCGGCCGGCTCCTCGCCCAGGCATCGTTCGCCCAGAAGCCGGAGTGGTTCACCACCGCGCCGGTGGGCGCCATGAAGAAGGCGCTCGAGCGTGCCGGCCTCTCGATCGGGGAGATCGACCTGTTCGAGATCAACGAGGCGTTCGCCGTGGTGGCGATGGCGTGCGCGCGCGAACTCTCCATCTCGCACGAGAAGCTCAACGTGCGCGGCGGAGCGGTGGCCCTCGGGCATCCGATCGGCGCCTCGGGCGCGCGCATCCTGGTGACGCTGCTCGACGCCCTCGCCGAGCGCGGCGGCCGCTTCGGCTGCGCCGGCATCTGCATCGGCGGCGGCGAGGCGACCGCCGTGGTGGTCGAGCGGCTGGCGGGATGAGGCGGACTGCGGCGCTCGCGGCCGCGCTCGCCGCCCTGGCGCTGGCGGGCGGCCTCGCGGCCCAGGA
>JAFNAE010000086.1 GCA_017860005.1 Acidobacteriota bacterium
AGCGCGGCCGCAGCGCGCTCGAGCCGCGCGCGGTGCGCCCCCGGATCCGGCCAGAGTCCGTCGACCGGAAAGCCGGCCCCGGCCAGATGGCGGCGCAGCACCAGCTCGAGCGCCGCGGCCGGCAGTCGCCCGAGGCGCAGCGCCCGGTAGAACGGGTGGCGCCGGCAGGCCTCGACCAGCGCGCCGCGGCCCACGAGCAGCCCGGCCTGCGGACCGCCGAGCAGCTTGTCGCCGCTGCCGCACACCAGGTCGGCGCCCGCTGCGACCAGTTCCGACAGCCCGGGGTGGCCGGCGAGCTGCGGCTCGCCGCGCGCGGCGAGCAGCCCGCTGCCCTCGTCGACCACCAGCGGCACCGCCGCCGCGCGCGCCAGCGGCACCAGCTCGGCGGCCTCGACCGCGGCGACGAAGCCGCGCGCGCGGAAGTTCGAGGGCAGCACCTTGAGCACCAGCGCCGTCGCCGGCCCCAGCGCGCGCTCGTAGTCGGCGCGGCGCGTGCGGTTCGTGGTGCCCACCTCGACCAGCCGCGCACCGGCCGCCTCGAGGATCTCCGGGATGCGGAACGAGCCGCCGATCTCGACCAGCTCGCCGCGCGAGACCACCACCTCGCGGCCGCGTGCCAGCGTCGAGAGCACGAGCACGAGCGCCGCCGCGTTGTTGTTGACCGCGAGCGCCGCCTCGGCGCCGGTGGCGGCGACGAGCAACGCGGAGATGCGGCGCAACCGCTCGCCCCGGCGCCCGCTCGCGCGGTCGAGCTCGAGGTCGCAGGCGGCGTCCGCGAGCGCGGGCAGCGCCGCCGCCACCTCGCGCGGCAGCGGCGCGCGGCCGAGGTTGGTGTGGAGGAAGACGCCGGTGGCGTTGAGCACCCGTTCGAGCGGCGCCCCGATCTCCGCCTCGAGCGCGCGGGCGATCCGCGCCGGCAGCTCGGCCACCTCGCGTCCGAGCCCGGCCGGGTCCGCCCCGGCCCGCTCGCGCAGCCGGTCGAGCTCGCGGCGCGCCTGGACGCGGAGGCGCTCCCGCCCGTAGACTCGCTCCAGTGCGGACATGCCCGGGTCCGCGAGCAGGCGGTCCACCGCCGGCAAGCGGCGGCGCGGATCGTCGGGGGACGCCGGAGACATGGGACCGCCCGGCATTCTAGGAGATCGACGTTGATCCCGCCCAGGAACCCGCGCGCCTCCGATCGCCCCGGTGCCGAGCCCGAGCCGACGCCGAGCGTCGAGCCGCGCCTGGCGCGGCTCGCCGCGCTGATCGAGGAGTTCCGCATCGAGGCCGAGCGCTACTTCAACGGCGCCCTGGCCATCCCGCCCGAGGACAAGCGGGTCAAGGTGCAGCACGCCCTGCGCGACCTGCGCTCGATGTCGATCCGCTCGGCCGCCGACCAGTTCCGGATGTCCGGCCTCGAGGCGCGCTTCAACCTCCTGTCGGAGAGCTTCCTGCGGCGCCTGCGCGACCGCGAGGAGGGACGCGGCCCGCTACGCCCGCGCGAAGCGGGGCAGGCCGGCTCGCGCTACGATGTCGAGCAGGGGGTCGTGCTCGGCAGCGGCGGCGACCCGCAGGCGGTCGAGGCGCTGTTCGCGGGACTCGCCCGCAAGGGCGCCGCCTCCCGCCTCGACCTCGAGACCTTCCGCGGCTACATCGCGCGGCAGGTCGAGGAGATCCGGGCCCGGACGGGAGCCGAGCAGGTGCAGTTCCGGCTCACCGAGGAGGACGGCCGGGTCAAGCTCAAGGCGAAGCCCCACGGCGCCGGAGGCGCCGGCCGCTGAGCCGCGAAAGGAGAGCCCACTTGCGTCGACTCCGTCCGCTCCCGATCGCCGCGCTGGCCGCGCTCGGCGCCTTCGCGCTGCTCGCCGCCGCGCCGGCCCCCCCCCACCTCGAGCGCGCGCTCGCCGCCCAGCGCGCGCTCGCCGCGGAGCGCCCGGACGACGCCGGCGTCGCCAACGACCTCGCCAACCTGCTCGCACTCGCGGGCGAGACGAATGCCGCCGAGGAGGCGTACCTGCGCGCGATCGAGCTCGCACCGGACGATCCCTCGCCGCGCTTCAACTACGGCCTGCTCCTGCTCGAGTCGGGGCGCGAGATGGCGGCGATGCGCCAGTTCCGCGCCACCGTCGAGGCCGAGCCGCGTCACGCGTGGGCGCACTACCAGCTCGGCGAGATCTACCAGGGCTGGGGCCTCGATCGGCGCGCGCGCAAGGCCTACGTGCGCGCGTTCCGGCTCGACCCCCGCCTCGCGGACGCGCACAGCAACCCGGCGGTGCTCGACAACCGCGCCGCCACCGCGGCCATGCTGATGGCCTGGAAGGAGGGCGGCGGCGCGCCGATCGCGGTGCCGCGCGGCTACTCCGAGCCGGCGCGCATCGCCGGGCTGCTGATCGAGACGCCGAAGGAGAAGGCTGCGGCCGCGGACGCCGGGGACGAGCCGGCGGCCGACGAGGAGGCGGAGGGCGAGGGCGGCGGCGGCTTCGCGCGCCTCGCCGGCGGCGACCCGGCGAGCGCGGCCGGCCGCGACGAGCGCGCGCCCGGGGAGCTCGAGCCCGAAGCCGGCGAAGAGGAGGGCGACGAGTCGTTCGACGATCCGACCGCGCGCGCACCGCGCGTGCTGACCGGCGCCGATCTGCGCCCGGCGGGCACGGTCAACCAGGTCTCGGCCCCGGACGGCCGCGCCGCGAACGGCCGCTCGACCGGCGGCGGAGCGCCCGGACGGACGCGCATCGCCCCGACCCGCCCCCGCTACGTGCCCGGACCGGGCTCGACCGGCCGCCTCGACCTGCGCCTGGCGCCGCCGGCGGCCGAGCCCGCGCCGCTCGCCGGCTGAGCTCTCGGCGCCGCGCTCAGGAGCCCGGCACGCCCAGATCGAGGCCGTCGACGAGCAGGGTCGGTGACCCGAACATCCCGTCCCCGGCCACGAAGGTGAGATCGCGCGCGGCGGCGCGGACCCCCCCGAGCCAGCCGCCGAGGGTGCCGGCGAGCACCCGACGTCCGAGACCGCCTTTCGCACGTCCGCTCTCGAGCGCGAAGCCGGTCACGGCCACCGAGAAGCGCCCGCTCGCGGGCTCCACCGCCACCGTCCCCTCGGCGTCGATCAGGTAGGCACCGTCCCCGGCCTCCGCCACGAGCTCGGGGACGCCGAGGCGAGGATCGCCGGCGAGGTAGAGGTGCGTGGCCGCGCGCCGCGGCAGGTCGCGATAGCTGGCGCGGCGGACGCAGCCGGAGGCGGCGGCGGGGCTCTCGGCCTCCCACCAGGCGAGCAGGGGGCGCACGAAGCGACCGTCCTCGACCAGCGTCAGCTCGCGGCAGGGTATGCCCTCGCCGTCGGAGGCGGAGCTGAGCAGTCCCGAGGCGAGCGCGCCGTCGTCCACCAGGCGCAGCCCCGGCGCACCCAGGCGGCCGCCGCGGCCGGCGAGCGCCGAAGCCCGGGCCGGCGCCTCGCGGCCGATCAGCCAGGGCGAGAGCGCCTCGACCAGCCGGGCGGCAAGCGGCGCCGCGACCAGCAACGCGCTGCCGTGCGGACGCGCCCCGCCCTCGAGCGCCAGCAGCCGGTCCACGAGCCGGCGCGCTACCGCCAGGGGCTTCATCTCCCGCGCCTCGAACGCCCAGGTCTCGGCGGTCACGGTGTGGGCGTTCCGCTCGGCCACGAGCCGGAGCGTGGCGGCGCGCGCCGCGCCCGTGGCGGCGACGCCCCGGCTCGAGACCAGCGACCATTCGCTCGCGCCCTCCTCGAAGAGCGCCGAGCCGAGACGTGCTCCGGGCAGCTCGCGCGCGAGCTCGCGCGTCACCGCGTCGAGGAGCGCGCGCGCCTCCGACTCGCCGGCGAGCGGCGCCGCGAACGCGGCCGGCGCGCTCCAGGGCGCCGGCGGCCGCGGCTCCGGCAGCCAGAGCGGATTCGCCGTGGGCTGCGGCCAGGAGGCGGCGAGCGGCAGCTCGCCGGCACCACTCGCGAACCAGGAGTGGCGGAGGTCCCCGGCCCGCACCGCCCAGCCGGCCTCGACCGCGGTCGAGGAGAACTCCCCTTCCGGCCCGCGCTCCAGGCGCCGGCTGCGGCCGCGCTTCTCGTAGGCCTCGGCGTCGAGCGCGCCGGCGTGCGCGAGCCCCGCCACGAGACCGCGGCCGCGCCCGCCCAGCACCTCGCTCACGCGCGCACCTCGAGACCCCGGACCACCAGCGCCGGCGCCCTGGCCCAGACCGCGCGCCGCTCGCCCGCCTTGGCGCACCAGCCGGCGCCCGCCGCCTCGGCGGTGGCGCCGATCGCCGCCACGCCGCCCAGCAGCTCCGCGACCCGGCCCAGGATCCGGAAGCGCCCGACCGGCGCTCCCGGCCGGCCGGACTCGATCCGGCGCGCGGCCGGCACCTCGAGCACGAAACGCCCGCTCGCCGGGTCGAGGGTCCCGCTGGCGAGCTCGGCAACCAACAGCCCGCCGTCGGCCGCCGCCATCAGCTCGTCCTCGGTCGCGCCGCCGGGCAGCAGCTCGAGGTGATGGGTCCTCGGCCGCGGCCGGCCGTGCCGGCCCGAGCGGAAGCCGGAGCCGGGCAGCAGGCGCGGCCAACGCCTCGCCGCTGTCGCGTCGGCGATCGGCTGCTCGACCCGGCCGGCGCGCAGCAGCCAGCGGCGCACGACGCCCGAGCCCTCGTCGTCGGTCGTCCGCTCGACGCCGCTGGGCGCCGCGGAGGGATCGTCGAGGACGTCGAGGCCGGGGGCCGAGAAATCGAGACCGAGCGCCGCCTCCGGCTGCCCGGAACGCGCCATCAGGTCGGCTTCGAGCGCGTGCGCGACCGCTTCGTGGAGCGCCACCGCCGCCGCCGCGGGCGCGAGCAGGAGCGGTACGCGCCCGGGTTCGGGGGGCGGCGCCTCGCGGGCCCGGAAGCGCGCCACCAGGCGCGTCGCGAAGGCGGCCGCCTCGGCGGCGCCGAGGCCGATCGCGAGCTCTCCGCAGCGGCCCCACGGCAGCTCGGCGTCGAGGCTGAAGAAGGCCTCGCGCTCCGGCGGCGGCACCATGCGCGGCCCCACTACCTGGAGGTCGCGCCGGTGCCAGCGCACGGTCAGCCGCATCGGAAACGCCGCCAGCCGGCGCCGCAGCTCGAGCTCGAGCCGGCCCGGGAACGCGGCGATCTGGTCGCGCGGCACCGCCACGGACGAGTCCCCGATCTCGAGCTCCGGCTCCGGAGCCGCGGCGGGCCAGACGCGCGCAACCTGGCGCAGCGCCTCGGCCAGGGCGCGCCCGGTGAGCGCGTCGCGCGAGGCGAGCCAGGTGCGCTCGCCGCGCGCCAGCCGCACTGCGAGCCCCTCTTCGCGCCGCAGCCGGAAGCCGACCGGAGCTCCGGCCGGCGGCAGCTCCGCCTCGATGCGCCGCTCGAAGTAGACCTCCGAAGGCTCCTCGGCGTCCCCGACGACGAGGCCGAGGGAACGCGCGACGGCGGCCGGGTCGAGGCCGGGGAAGGCCATCACCTCAACCGTCGCCGGCGAGGATCTCGACCTCGACGCGCGCGGCTCCCTCGTAGGGCTCGACGCCCACGCCGATGCGCCGCCGGCCGCGCCGCCAGAGGCCCGGCGCCTGGCGCTCGAAGCCGGCGCCGGCGAGGCGCGCCTCGTAGGCGCGCTGGGCGGCTGCGGCCGACACCTGCACCTCGAGCGTGACGCTCGGGCCGCCCAGCGGTCCGCGCCCGAAGTCGACGAGGCTGGAGGGCTGGGGCAGCGGCACGTCGTCGGGGAAGCCGCTCGGCAGCACGCCCGCGACGGCGCTCTCGGTCCGGCGCTGCTCGACCTGCTCGTGCTCGAGCGAGGCGCGCGCGTCGGGCGGCTCACTGACGTCCACGGTCGGCAGCGGCGCGGGCTCGCGCCCGGCCTCCGGCTCGCTCGCGCGCCGGCAGCCGCCGGCGAGCAGCGCGGCCGCGAGCGCGATCACCACGGCGGAGACCAGACGCATCGGGAGCGAGTCTACGCGAAGGCGGCGAGACGGGAGGCGACCTCCTCGAGGCTCGCGAGGTCGCCGCCGCCGTCGCGCGCGAGGCGCAGCGCATTCAGGTCGATGCCCCGCGCGCCCTCGACGTCCTCCCGAGCGCTGTCCCCGACGTGGAGGACGCGCCCGGGGGAGAGCCCCAGGCGCTCGACCGCGGCAGTGAAGATCGCGGGATGCGGCTTCTCGACCCCGACCGCGGCCGAGGTCAGGATCGCCTCGAAGCGGCCGGCGAGACCGAGGCCGGCGAGCACGCGCGGCAGGCGCTCGTCCCAGTTCGAGACCACCGCGAGCCGCACGCCGCGCGCGGCGAGCTCGTCGAGCGCCGGCTCGACGTCGGGGTAGACCCGATAGGGCTCGGGCCCGGCGAAGCGCTCGTAGAGCTCGGCCGCGGCGAACGGCGACGGGCGGGGCGCCTCGGCGAGCGCGCAGACGCGCTCGACGAAGCCGCGCCAGAAGCCGCGCGAGCCCCCCGGGTGCGCGGCGAACCGGTCCCGCTTCGGGTCGGCCGCGCACGAGACCTCGAGCCAGGCGGCGGCGATCGCCGCGCCGAGCCGCGCCGCCGGCAGCTCCAGCCCGTGTCGCGCCAACACGCGCGCGTACTCGCCGCCCAGGTCGCAGGCCTCGAACAGCGTGCGGTTGGCGTCCAGGGTGACCGCCTCGATCATGCGCGCGGCGCGACCTCCCAGAGATAGAGAGCGGCCACCACCAGGGCGTGCCGGATCTCGCCGGTGGCCACCAGCGCCGGCAGCTCCTCGCGCGCCGCGAGCTCGACCACGATCTCCTCCTCGCCGTCGCCCTCCGGATCGCCGACGCGCACCAGCCCGGTGGCGAGATAGGTCGCGCAGCGGTTGGACAGGAAGGCCGGGTTGGGCTCGACCTCGCCCAGCAGCTCGAGGGCGCCCGCCCGGTAGCCGGTCTCCTCGACCAGCTCGCGCGCCGCGGCGAGCGCGGGCTCCTCGCCCGGCTCGACCATGCCGCCCGGCAGCTCGAGCGTGGGCGCGCCGATGCCGAAGCGCCACTGCCGCACCAGCACGACGCGCCCGTCCGGCAGCACCGGCACGACATTGACCCAGCGCGGTGCCTCGAGCACGAGCGCCTCGCGCTGGCGCTCGTCGGCGCTGGCGTGGAGCTCGCGCCGAAGCTCGAAGAGCCGGTGCCGGAAGAGAGTCTCGCTCGTCCGTCTCCGCCAGGAGCGCACGGCGCGAGGATACCCGAGGGCCGACGGCCCGCGCGGCGGTGCGTTAAGCTGCGCCCGGTGACCCCGACTGCGCGCCTGTTCGCCGCCGCCGCCTGCTTCGCGGCCTGGCTGACGCTGCTCTTCTACGGCCATGCCGCGGGCGGCGCGGTGCACCTGCTGGCGGCCGCCGGCCTGGCGCTGGTGCCGTGGCGCGCGTCCCGTTCCGCCCCCGCTCCGGAGGAGCCATGAAGCCACTCAAGATCCTCGGTCTCGTCCTCGTCGCGCTCGGCGTCCTGGCGCTGGTCTACAAGGGCTTCACCTACACCGAGGACACCCACGAAGCGAAGCTCGGGCCCCTCGAGCTCCAGGTCAAGGACCGGGAGCGGGTGGAGATCCCGGCCTGGCTGGGGGTGGTGGCCGTGGTCGCCGGCGCGGGCCTGCTGCTCGTTCCCGGTCGGCGCTGACTTCGCTCCCGGGCGGCAGCGTGCACCGGCGCGCAGCCGGCGCGCGTGCCTCAGCGGCGATCCCGGTCCCAGATCTCGCGCAGCTGCGCCACCGTGCGCAGCGTCATGCCGGTGAGGATGCCGACGGCGAGCGCGACGACTCCGGAGAGCGCCCAGGGGAAGTGGCGCAGGTAGCGGACGCCGAGCCCGGCCGCCACCCCCGCCGCCACCGCCCAGGCGATGCGCCGCGGGTTCACTCCTGCCGCCACGCTTCGACCGGGTTGACCAGCACGCCCACGCCCTCGACCTCGACCTCGAGCCGGTCGCCGTCGGCGAGCGGGCCCACCCCTGCCGGGGTGCCGGTCAGCACCACGTCCCCCGGCTCGAGCGTCATCATGCGCGAGGCGTAGGCGAGCAGCTCGGCGATGCCCCAGAGCATCTGGGAGACGTGGCCGCGCTGGCGCTCCTCGCCGTTGACGCGCGTCACCACCGCGAGCTCCTCGAGATCGGGCTCGACCAGCACCGCCGGCCCGAGCGGACAGAACGTGTCGAACGACTTGGCGCGCGCGAAGGTCGGGTCCCGGCGCTGCAGGTCGCGCGCGGTGACGTCGCAGGCGGCGGTGACGCCGAGCACCGCGCGCGCGGCGTCGGCGGCCGGGGCGCGGCGCAGCCGGGCGCCGAGGACGACCGCGATCTCGCCCTCGTGCTCGACGCGCTGGCTCTCCGGGGGCAGCACGATCGGGGCGCGCGGGCCGATCACCGAGCCGGGCGACTTCAGGAACAGCACCGGCTCTTCGGGCACCGGGTGGTCGAGCTCGCGCGCGTGCTCGGCGTAGTTGCGGCCGATGCCGACGATCTTGCCGGGCTCGACCGGCGCGCGGATCGCCTCGCGCGCGAGGTCGATCTCGCGGCCGAAGCGCCACTGCGAGACCGGCGTCGAGAACGGATCGGA
The DNA here is from genome assembly GCA_017860005.1 of Acidobacteriota bacterium. Classification (GTDB taxonomy): domain Bacteria; phylum Acidobacteriota; class Thermoanaerobaculia; order Multivoradales; family JAGPDF01; genus JACTMI01. Next base: position 8,524 of record JAFNAE010000086.1, read on the forward strand.
GTGCAGCACGCGCATCGCCTCGAGCGCGTCGCCCGCGGCGTGGAAGCCCTCGGGACCGTACCGGCAGAAGAGCATGCCCGGCATTCTACGGCGTCGCCGCCGGCTGCTCCCGGCGCAGCCGCTCGCGCGCGCGCGCCGAGAGCGGCGTGACCACCAGCGCGCCGGTGAGGTCGTTGACGTCGACGTAGACCTCGGTGCCGTAGACGCGCGTCAGGTGGGCGTAGGTGAGCGCCTCGGCGGTGGCGCCCGCCACCACGATGCGCCCGCCCGCCACGAGCGCCACGCGATCGCAGTACTCGGCCGCCAGATTGAGGTCGTGGAGCACGGCGACCACCGCGCGCCCCCCGCGCGCGAGCTCGCGCAGCAGGTCGAACAGCTCCACCTGATAGCGCAGGTCGAGGAAGCTGGTCGGCTCGTCGAGCAGCAGCAGCGGCGTGTCCTGGGCCAGGGCGCGCGCCACGACCACGCGCTGGCGCTCGCCCGACGAGAGCTCGGCGAGCGGCCGGTGGGCGAGCTCGGCGGCACCCACGCGCGCGAGCGCCCGGCGCGCGAGCTCGACGTCGCGGTCGGACTCGAAGGCCAGACCGGCCAGGTGCGGGTGGCGGCCGAGCAGCGCGGTCTCGAGCGCCGTGAACGGCACCTCCGCCCCGGACTCCTGGGGCACCACCGCGAGCCGGCGCGCGAGCTCGCGCCGCGTCAGGCCCGAGAGCTCGTCGCCGCAGACGCGGATCGAGCCGCGGTAGGGCCCGAGCACGCCCGCGAGCACCCGGATCAGGGTGGACTTGCCGGCGCCGTTGGGTCCGAGCAGTCCCACCACCTCGCCGGGTGCGACCTCGAGGTCGACCTCCGCCACGCCGTGCCCGTCGCGGTAGGCGAAACCCACCCCGCGCGCCGCGAGCGCCGGCTCAGCCATCGCCCCGCCCGCGCCGGTGGCGCAGCACGACCAGGAAGAACGGACCCCCGACCAGCGCGGTGACCGCACCCACCGGCAGCTCGCGCGGTGCGACCACGACGCGCGCAACCAGGTCGGCCACCACCAGGAAGGCGGCGCCGACCAGCGCCGAGAGCGGCGCCAGCAGCCGGTGGTCGGGTCCGGCGAGGCGGCGAACCGCGTGCGGCACGACCAGTCCGACGAAGCCCACCAGCCCCGCCCAGGAGACCGCGAGCGCGGTGAGCAGTGCGCCGGCGACGAAGACCTGGCGTTTCACCGACTCGACCTCGACGCCGACCTGGAGCGCCCCTTCCTCGCCGAGCGCGAGCGCGTTGAGCGAGCGCCCGCGCGCGAACAGCAGCACCGCGACACCGGCCGCCGCGAGCGAGAGCGCGCCGAGCGCGGCGCCGGGCAGCGCCGGCACGCGGCCGAGCAGGTAGAAGACCAGGGCGTGGAGCTCCTCGCGCGAGGCGACGGTCTGGACGATCACGATCGCCGCCGCCGTGGTGGCGTTGAACACCGCACCGGTGAGCAGCAGCGTGAGCACGTCGAGCCGCCCGGCCACGGTGGCGATGCGCTCGAGCCCGGCCAGCGCAGCGAGCGCGCCGAGGAACGCGGTGACCGGCAGCCCGGCCGCCGGCAGCCCGGCGGCGAGCGCGAGCACGCCGCCCAGGCTGGCGCCGCCCGAGACGCCCAGCACGTAGGGGTCGGCGAGCGGATTGCGCAGCAGCGCCTGGAACGCCACGCCGGCGAGCGCCAGCGCGGCGCCCAGCGCCGCCGCCGACAGGACGCGCGGCAGGCGCACGTCCCAGAGGATCGCGCGCGCCGCCGCGGGCGCGTCGGGAGCGAGCGCGCCGAAGCCGGCGCCGGCGGCGCCCAGCCCGGCGCCGGCGGCGAGCGCCAGCGCCAGGACGAGCGCGCCGCCGCCGAGCGCGAGCGCGAAGCGCCGGCGGTCGAGCGGTCCGCGCTCGGCCCTCACCGTGCCTCCCCGGCGAGCGGCGGCCCGAAGTCGCTCGCCCGCGGCGGGCCGAAGATCTCCGGGTGCAGCAGGCGCGCCACCAGCTCGGCCATCTCGGGCAGGCGCGGGCCCGGCACCGAGAGGCGCGCCGGGTCGAGGTGGTAGACGCGCCCGTCCCGGACCGCGGGCAGGAACGGCCAGCGCGCCCACTCGCCAGGGAGCGCGCCGCGCGCCGCCCCGGGGCGGTTGTCGGCGCTGTCGAGCACGACCTCCGGGCGGCGCGCGAGCACGCTCTCGAGCGAGACCATCGCCCACGGCGCGCCCGCGTCGGCGACCACGTTCTCGCCCCCGGCCAGTCGCACCAGCTCGTCCAGGTGCGAGCCGGGGCCGGCCGCGTAGAGCGGCTCGCGCCCGACCGCCACCAGCACCCGCGGCCGCCGCGCGCCCGCGACGCGCCGGGCGATCCCGTCCAGGCGCGCGCGGATCTCCTCGACCAGCGCCTCCGCCGCCGCCTCGCGGCCGACCCGGCGGCCGAGCTCCGCGATCGCGGCCAGCGTCCCTTCGAAGGTCTCGGTGTCGAGCTCGACCACCTCGATGCCCAGCCGCGCGAGCTCCGCGCGCTCGGCCCGGCCCGCGGCGGAGGCGGTGGTGATCAGCGTGTCGACGCCCAGCTCGAGCAGCCGCTCGGCGCTGGGCGCGTCGTAGGAGCCGAGGCGCGGGCGCGCGGCGAGCTCGGGCGGCCAGGTCACCCAGTCGCCCACCGCCACCACCCGCTCGGCGGCGCCCAGGCGCGCCAGCGTCTCGGCGGCGGCGGGAGCGAGCACGCCCAGCCGCGCGCCCGCCGGCGGCGGGGCCGGGCTGGGCGCGGGCGGGGGCGCGGTCCGCGCGCCGGCGGCGCGCACCGCCAGCGCCGCCAGGGCCGCGGCGGGCGCCGGCGCGGGGGCGCCCGCGCTG
>JAFNAE010000087.1 GCA_017860005.1 Acidobacteriota bacterium
TACAAGTACGCCGAGGACGAGCCGGTCGAGTACCACGGCCCGTCGGCGTTCGACCCGGTGGCCGGCATCGAGAAGAAGAAGTCGGCCGCCGCGCCGAGCTACACGGCGGTGTTCGGCAAGGCGGTCGTGCGCCTGGCCGAGCTCGACCCGCGCGTGGTGGCGATCACCGCTTCGATGCCCGATGGCACCGGCCTGGTGCCGTTCTCGGAACGGTTCCCCGAGCGCTTCCTCAACACCGGCATCGCCGAGCAGCACTCGGTCACGCTCGCCGGCGGGCTCGCCCTGGGCGGGATCCGGCCGGTGGTGGCGATCTACTCGAGCTTCCTGCAGCGCGGCTTCGACCAGATCTTCCACGACGTCTGCCTGATGGACGTGCCGGTCGTATTCGCCCTCGATCGCGGCGGCATCGCGGGCAACGACGGCTGGACGCACCACGGCCTGTTCGACTACGCCTATTTCCGGATCTTCCCGAACACGATCGTGATGGCGCCCAAGGACGAGAACGAGCTCCAGCACATGCTCGCCACCGCGCTCGAGCAGTCGCATCCGACCGCGCTGCGCTATCCGCGCGGCAACGGCATCGGCGTGCCGCTCGACGCGGAGTTCCGCCAGCTGCCGATCGGCAAGGCCGAGGTGCTGCGCCGCGGCCGGCACGGCCTGGTGTGGGCGATCGGCGCGACCGTCCACCCGGCGCTCGAGGCGGTCGAGCGGCTGGCCAAGGAGGGCGTGGAGCTCGGCCTGGTCAACGCGCGCTTCGTCAAGCCGCTCGACCGCGAGCTGCTGCGGGCGCAGCTCGAGCAGCTGGGCGTGGCCGGCGCGCGGCTGGCCACGGTCGAGGAGCACGCGGTCGCCGGCGGCTTCGGCTCGGCGGTCGGCGAGGCGCTCTCGGAGATGGAGCTGCACGGCGTCGAGACGCTGCTCGTCGGCGTGCCCGACAAGTTCGTCCCGCACGGCTCGCAGGAGGTCCTGCGCAAGGTCCTCGGCCTCGACGCCGAAGGCCTCTACTTCCGCTTCCGCACCTTCTTCGCCCGCGGCGCCGCGGCGGCGCCCGTCGCGGCGCCCGCGGCCCCTTCCCACTCGGCCGCCCCGGGCGGCGCCGCCTAGGGACCGCGTTCCGCCGCCTAAGTTCCCGCGTCCGCTAGACTTCGCGGCATGGGTGGGGTGGCGAGACCGCGGCTCGATCAGCTGCTGTTCGATCGCGGGCTGTTCGAGTCGCGCGAGAAGGCGCGGCGGGCGGTGATGGCGGGCCTGGTCGAGGTCGAGGGGCGGCGCGTGGACAAGCCGGGCACGGCGGTCTCGGTCGAGGCCGTGCTGCGCCTGGTGGCGAGCGGCGAGCCGTTCGTCTCGCGCGCGGGCCGCAAGCTCGCCGCCGCGCTCGACCGCTTCGGGCTCGATCCCGCCGGGCTCGCCTGCCTCGACGTCGGCGCCTCGACCGGGGGCTTCACCGACTGCCTGCTCCAGCGCGGCGCGGCGCGCGTCGTCGCCCTGGACGTCGGCTACGGGCTGATCGACGCCCGCCTGCGCGCCGACCCGCGCGTGACCGTGATCGAGCGCGTCAACGCCCGCCACCTGGCGCCCGACGCCTTTCCCGTCCCCTTCGACCTGATCGTGGTCGACGTCTCGTTCATCTCGGTGGTCAAGGTCGCCCCCGCCCTGCTGCCGCACCTGGCCGCGGGCGGGCGGCTGCTGGCGCTGATCAAGCCGCAGTTCGAGGTCGGGCGCGGCGCAGTCGGCAAGGGCGGCATCGTGCGCGACGAAGAGCTCCGCCGCCGGGTGGTCGCCGAGCGGGCCGGCGAGCTGGCCGGTCTCGGGCTCGCGCTCGAGGGCGTCTTCGACTCGCCGGTGGCGGGCGCCGAGGGCAACGTCGAGGCCTTCGCGCTGCTGCGGCGGGGGGCGGCGTGAGCGTCCCGATCCGCTCGGTGGGGCTGGTCGCCAAGCGCGCCTCGGCGGCGGTGGCGCTGGCGCGCGAGCTCGCCGAGTGGCTGGCGCGGCGCGGCCATCCCGTGCTGCTCGATCCGGTGACGCGCGCGGCGGCCGGTCGCGCCGATCTCCCCGTGCTCGACGAGCAGGCGGCCTGCGACCTGATCGTCGTGCTGGGCGGGGACGGCACCCTGCTCTCGGTCGCGCGCCGGCACGCCGGCGGCCCGCCCATCCTGGGCGTCAACCTCGGGCGCCTGGGCTTCCTGACCGAGGTGGCGCGCGAGGGCCTCTACCCGGCGCTGGTCGAGATCCTCGCCGGCCAGTTCGCGATCGAGCGGCGCTCGCTGCTCGAAGTCGCCCTCGAGCGCGCCGACGGGCGCACCAGCCGCTATCTCGCGCTCAACGACGCGGTGATCGCCAAGACCGCGCTGTCGCGCATCATCGAGCTCCAGGTGCGCGTGGACGACCGCCCGGTCTCGCTCTACCGCGCCGACGGTCTGGTGATCTCGACCCCCACCGGCTCGACCGCCTACAACCTGTCGGCCGGGGGACCGGTGCTGCACCCGCTCCTGCCGGTGGCGGTGGTGACGCCGATCTGCCCGCACACGCTGACGCTGCGCCCGCTCGTGGTCCCGGACGAGAGCGTGATCGAGGTCACGCTCGAGACGCCCACCGAGAGCGTCTTCCTGACCGTGGACGGGCAGGAGGGAGACGAGATGGGGCACCGCGAACGCGTGCGCGTCCGGCGCCACGCCGAATCGGTGCTGCTCGCGCGCACCGGCGACCCGCGCTCGATCTTCGAAGGACTGCGCAGCAAGCTCCACTGGGGAGAGTGACGTGCCGCGCCCGGGCCCCTGGCGGCGCTTCGTCGTGCGGCCGCTGGTCTGGGCCCTGGCCCTGGCCGCGCTGGCCGTGCTCGGCCTGCGCCTCTTCCTGCGCTCGGATCTGGCGCGCTCGCGCGGGCGGGCGCTGGTCGAGGCGCGGCTGAGCGAGGCGATCGGCCGGCCGGTCACGGTGGGCGGGTTCGACTTCGAGCTGATGCCGTTCTCGGTGGTGGCGACCGGTCTGGTGATCCCCGGCGACCGCGAGGGCGCCGCCGACTTCGCGCGCGTCGAGCGCCTCGAGGTCGAGGCCGATCTCGAGGGCTGGCGGCGGTCGGTGATCGAGCTGCGTCGCGTGTACGCGCGCGGCGTCCGGGTGGCGCTCGAGTTCCGCGCCGACGGCGACAACCTGCCGCGCTTCCGGCGCGGCCGGGGCGGGGAGCGCTCCTTCACCGTGCGCGTCGACGGTCTGACGATCGAGGACGGGGAGGTGACCGTCGACGAGCGCAAGGCGCGCGTGGAGGTGGATGCGCGCGCGGTCCTGGCGCGCTTCTCGGGCCTGGGCGGGACCGACCTCGAAGGCGTGGTGACCGCGCAGGAAGTGGCGCTGCGCCTGCCCAAGGCGCGCCCGGTCTCGTTCGCGCTCAGCGCCAAGGCGCGCCTGCTCGCCGACCACCTCGAGTTCTCCAACGCGCGCGTGACGGCGCCCGACTTCGCGGCGCGCGCCTCCGGGCAGGTGCGCTGGCGCGGCGGGACCTCGGTGGACCTGGCCGCGTCGCTCGACGCCTCGGGCGCGTTCCTCGATCGCCTGGGCTATCTCGACGGCGACCTCTCCGGCCCGGTCCACGCCGAGGGGACGTTCGGCTGGCGGCGCGCCGGCTGGGGCTGGCGCGCCGACCTGAGCTCGCCCGGGCTCGACCTGTTCGGCTTCCGCGTCGAGCAGCTCGCGGGCGAGGCGCGCGGCGGTCGCGACGAGGCGCGCTTCGACCTCGAGCGCGGCACCTTCGCGGGCGGAGCCGTGCGCGGCTCGCTCGCGGTGCGCCTCGAGGGGCCGGACTTCCCGGCGACGCTCGACGTCGCGCTGGACGGCGCGCCCCTCGACGCCGTGCTGGCGCGCTTCCAGGTGCCGGCGCGCGGGCTGGCCGGCGCGGTGGTCGGCGCGCTCCGCTACGACTTCGACCTCGTGCGCGCCGCGCGCGGCAGCGGCGGCGGCGAGTTCGAAGTCGTCGCTCGCGCGGCGGGCGGGCCCGACGCGGCGCCGGCCACGGGGAGGGCGAGCGTGCGCCTCGAGGAGGGAGAGCTCGTGCTGCCCGCATTCGCGCTCGAGCTGCCCGCGCAGCGCGTCGCGGGCTCGGCGCGACTCGCGCTGGGCTCCGGAGAGGGCCGGGTCGATCTGACGGTGGCGAGCGACGACCTGGGGCGGCTCGTGCCCCACCTCGCCCTGCTCGAGCCGGGCGCGATCTGGCTGCCGGGAGCGGGCACCGGCGAGCTCGGCGTCGCCGTCGAGCTCGCCGCCGGCGGCGCGGCGCGCACCGAGGTCGCCCTGGAGCTCGCCGCCTTCGCGGCGCCCGGCCTCGCCGCCGATTCGGTGTCGGGCACCCTGACCGCGAGCGGAAGCGCGATCGAGGCGCTCGACCTGCACATCCGCCGCGGCGCCGCGGCGCTCGACCTCGCCGGGCGCGTGCCGCTCGATCCGCGCCAGCCGGGCCTCGACCTGGATCTCACCATCGAGGGCTGGCCGGTCGAGGAGGCGCGGCCCTGGCTGCCGTTCGACCTGCCGCTCGCCGGGCGCGCCCACGGGCGCCTCCGCCTCGCGGGTTCCGCCGGGTCGCCCACCGGCACCCTGGCGGCCAGCCTGGAGCCGGTGACGGTGGCCGGCGTGCCGGCGATCCGGCTCGACACCGAGCTCGAGTGGGACGCCGTGCGGTTGGCGGTCGCGCGCGCGCGCTGGGTCTCCGAGGCGGGGGAGATCGAGGGCCGCGGCTCGCTCCGCTTCGAGGGCGAGCAGCTCGACTTCGAGCTCGCCTCGCCCGGGCTCGAGCTCGGGCGCGCGCCGCTCGACCTCGTCGCGCGCGAGCGCCTGGGCGGCCGGCTCGTGTTCGAAGCGCGCCTCGCGGGTGCGCTCTCGAGCCCGGAGGGCGAGCTCGACGGACGGCTCGAGGCGCTCGCCCTGAACGGCGCGCCGCTCGAGGGCGGGCCGGCGACGATCACGGCGCGCGCCGCCGGCGGCCGGCTCGACCTCGACCTCTCGCTGCCGGAGCTGGCGCGCGTGCAGGGCGGCGGCAGCTTCGCCCTCGACCGGCCGTCGCGCCTGGCGCTGCGCCTGGACAGCGAGCGGCTCGACCGCCTGGTCGCGCTCGCCGCCGGGCCGGAGCTCGGCGCCGAGGTCGCGGGCCGGCTGGGCGCCGATCTGGATCTCGCCTGGTCCGGCGACGAGCCGCTGCGGCTCGGCGTCATCGTGCCGGAGCTCGAGCTCACCTGGGGCGGGCGCGCGCTGCGCAGCCTCGAGCCGGTGGCGGCGACCGTGGACGCGAGCGGCGTGCGCCTGTCGAGCCTCTACCTGGGCCTGCCCGGTGGCAGCGACGAGCTGTTCGCGAGCGGGACGGTCGAGTTCGCCGACGACCCGCGCCTCGACCTCAACCTGCAGGCCAGCCTGGACGCGGCGTGGCTGCGTCCGCTCGCCGGCGGCCTCGAGCTCTCCGGCCGCATCGAGGGCCTCGCCCACGTGGGCGGCACGCTCGCTCGCCCCGAAGTCAACGGCCAGGCCGATCTCGCCCAGGGCAGGCTCCTGCCCCCGGGCGTGCCGCACTCGATCGACGCGGCACGTGCGCTGGTCTGGTTCTATCCCGACGCGATCGTCCTCGATCGTCTCGACGCGTCGTTCGCCGGCGGCGAGCTGAGCGCCGCCGGGCGGGTCGACCTGCCCGCCGGCGACCTGCCGCTCGCCTATCACTTCGAGGCCACCGCGCGCCGGGTGGCGCCGCGCTGGCCGCCCGGCTGGCAGCTGCGTGGCGACGCCGACCTGTCCCTGGTCTCGACCGGTGAAGGCCGGCAGCTGCGCGGCGAGGTCCGCTTCGACCGCATCTGGTACCTGCAGGACATCGAGCTGACGCCGGCCCAGCTCGTCCAGCGGCTGCTCGCGCGCTCCCGGGTCGACGTCGGCGAGACCGACGAGCTGCTCGCCACGACCGCGCTCGGGGTCTCGATCCGCGGCCCCGGCGCGGTGCGCGTGCGCAACAACGTGGCGCAGCTGACCGGCAGCGCCGACCTGGCACTGCGCGGCACGCTGGCGCGGCCGGTGGTGTTCGGGGAGGTCGAGTTCGAGCCCGGCGGCCGGGCGATGTACGGCGGCAACACCTACACCATCGACCGTGCCACGCTGACCTTTGCCAATCCGGCGCGCATCGAGCCCCTGCTCGACGTCGTGGCGAGGACGCGCGTGAGCGAGTACTCCGTGACCCTCAACCTGTCGGGCTCGCTGGCGCGCCTCAACACCACCTTCGCCTCGGACCCGCCCCTGCCCGACCTCGACGTGCTCGGCCTGCTCGCCACCGGCGCGCCGGTCGAGCGCCCCGCGCTCTCGGAGGTCGCCGCGGGGACGCCCGGCGCGGAGTCCGGCAGCGCGTCGGCCGGCGCCCTGATCTACGGGCAGGCCGCGTCGTTGCTCACCGAGCGGGTGGGGAAGCTGTTCGGCTTCGATCAGGTGCGGGTGCAGCCGCTCACCTCGGGCGACGCCGTCTCGGCGGCGCGCGTCACGGTGGGCAAGCGCGTCTCGCGCCAGCTCTACGTGACCTACTCGTACGACCCCACCTCGACCGAGCAGCAGATCCTGCAGGCGGAATGGCGGCTCTCCGAGCGCCTGGTCCTGGTGCTGACCCAGAACGGCAGCGAGTCGTACGCGGTGGACGCGCGCTGGGAGTCGCGGTTCTGAAGCGGAGCGCGCTCGCCCTCGCCTTCCTCGTGGCGACCGCCGCCCCGGCCGCGCAGGCGCCCTCGCCGCCGGGCGCGCCGGTGGTGACCCGGATCGCCGTGCGCAGCGAGTCGCCGGTCGCGCTCGAGCAGGTCGAGCCGCTGCTGGCGGTGCGCGTCGGCGAGCCGCTCGACGAGGAGCGTATCCATCGCACGTTGCGCGCGCTGCGCCTCTCGGGCCTGGCGGCCGAGGTCGAGCTCTGGAGCCGCCCGCTCGGGGGCGGCGTCGAGGCGATCCTGGTGCTGCGCCCGGATCTGCGCGTGGTCGAGGTCACGATCGAGTCCGCTCCCGGGGTGGACGCGGGCCGGCTCGCCGACGTGCCGCCGCAGCGCGCAGGCCAGCCCCTGCGCGAGGACCGCGTGGTGCGCGGCGTCTACGCGCTCGAGGCCGCGCTCGAGGCGCGCGGCTGGCTGGACGCGCGCGCGCGGGTCGAGGTCGAGGTGACGGAGGCGACCCGCGAGGCGCGGGTGCGCTACCGCCTCGAGCCCGGCGTGCGCACGACGATCGGCGAGGTCGGCTTCGAGGGGCTCGACGGCGCGGTATCCGAGGACGAGGCGCGCGAGGCCCTGCGCGCGCGCGCCGGCGCGCCGCTGCGGCGCGCGCAGGTGCGCGAGGACGCCGATCGCCTGCATCGGTTCCTGGTGCGTCGCGGCTTCCGGCTCGCCGAGGTCGAGCCCGCGCGCGAGGTGCCGCGTCCGGGCGGCGGCGTGGTGGACCTGGTCTGGACGGTGACGCGCGGCCCCGCGGTCGAGCTCGTGCTCACCGGCGCGGAACGAAAGACGCTCGAGAAGCGCGACCTGCTGCCCTTCCTCGGCGACGCCGGCTACGACGAGGCGCTGCTCGTGCAGGCGGTCGGGCAGATCCGCTCCTGGTACCAGGGCCGCGGCCACTACGACGTCGAGGTCGAGACGCGCGAGGAGCGCAGCGAGGAGCGGCTCGTGATCCACCTCGACGTGACCCCGGGCCCGCGCTCGACGCTCGAGGAGGTCGTCTTCGAGGGCCAGTCCGCGTTCTCCGCGGAGCGCCTGACCCGTCTGATCCAGACCACCCCGCGCCGCCTCCTTTCTCCGGGCTCGGGCCGCCTGGTCGAGCAGGAGCTCAACGACGACCTCGCGAATCTGCGCTCCTTCTACGCCCTGTCCGGCTACGACCGCGTGCGCGTCGGCCCGCCGCGCGTCGAGCGCCGCGACAGCCGCCTCCGCCTGGTGATCCCGATCGAAGAGGGTCCCCGGCGGGGCGTGGCGGAGGTGCGCGTCGAGGGCCGGCTCTCCGCGCTCGACGCCGGGAAGCTGGCCGCCGAGCTGCCGCTCGCGGCCGGCGGACCGTTCCACCGGCTCCTGCTGGAGTCGAGCGTGGACCACATCCGCTCGCGCCTGGAGGAGAAGGGCTACCGCTCCGCGCTCGTCTCGCACCAGGTGGAGTGGGGCGGCGACGGCACGGTCGCGCGCGTCACCTTCCGCGTGCTCGAGGGCGAGCGCTCGAGCGTCGGCGCCATCGTGGTGCGCGGCAACACGCGCACCGACGCGAAGGTGATCCGGCGTTTCCTGGGCCTCGGCCTGGGCGACCCGATCTCCACCGGCGGGCTGCTCGACGTGCAGCGGCGCCTCTACGCGCTGGGCGTCTTCTCGCGCGTCTCGGTGGGGGCCGGCGTCGCGGGCGCGGGCGCAGCCGACCACGAGGTGCTGGTCGAGGTCGAGGAGGGCAGGACGAAGAGCGTCGCCTACGGCGCGGGCTGGGACTCCGACTCGGGGGCGCGCGGCCTGCTCCGCCTCACCGAATCGAACCTCGGCGGCAAGCTGATCACGGTCCAGTTCGACGCCCTGGTGTCGCAGAAGGACGAGGTCTTCCGGCTGCTCGCCCTGCAGCCCTATCTCGGCCGCTGGCCGGTCGACGTGCGCGCCCAGGTCTACCGGGAGTTCGAAGACCGCACCTCCTTCACGGTCTTCCGGCGCGGCGCGCAGCTCAGCCTGCGCAAGCAGTTCGGGCGTCTCTCGGCCGGACTCGCCTACGACTACCGCATCGTCGAGCTCGAGACCGACGAGCCCGAGGAGGTGATCCCGGTCGAGAGCCGCGACGCGCGCGTCGCCAGCCTGATGCCCGGCTTCGTCTACGACCGCCGCGACGACCCGATCGAGCCGACGCGCGGCTGGAACCTCCAGGGCTCGCTCGAGCGCGCCTTCGAGGCGTTCGCCGCCGACGCCGAGTTCACCAAGATCTTCGCCCAGGGCACCGGCTACCTGGCGCTGGGTCGTCTCGGGCTGATCGTGCTCTCGGCGCGCGGCGGCTACCTGATTCCGCTCGCCGAGCCGGAGGACCCGGAGCTGGAGAAGATCGACGCCGTGCCGGCCTCCGAGCTGTTCTACGCCGGCGGGCGCACCAGCCATCGCGCCTTCGAGCGCGACCTGCTCGGGGTTCCGGGCCAGACGCTCTCCATCCAGCCGGGCGAGGACCCGGTGCCGCTGGGCGGCGGAATGCTCGCGATCCTCAACCTGGAATGGCGCTTCCCGATCGCGGGCCCGGTGGGTGGCACGCTGTTCGTGGACGGGGGCAATCTCTGGCGCGAGGCCCGCGACTTCGACGCCAGTCAGTCGCGCTGGGGCGCCGGCGTGGGCGTGCGCTACCTGTCGCCGATCGGGCCGCTGCGCGCCGAGATCGGCTGGAAGCTGGAGCGCGAGCCCTGGGAGTCCCCGTACGTCTGGTTCGTGAGCCTCGGCAACCCGTTCTGAGCGGCGCCTCCCGCGCCGGAGCGGTTTGACCCCCCGGGGACCGGGCAGTACACTTGCCGGCGCGGAGCGGTTCCGCCGCGACCCCCTTCCAGACACCATGGCCGCCGAGTCCAAGCCGTCTCCGTTCGCCACCGTCGAGCAGGCGATCGACGACCTGCGCGCGGGCCGTTTCGTGATCCTGGTCGACGACGAGGAGCGCGAGAACGAGGGCGACCTGGCGCTGGCCGCCGAGCTGGCGACCCCGGAGTCGGTCAACTTCATGGCCCGCCACGGCCGCGGCCTGATCTGCGTCGCGCTCACCGAGGAGCGCTGCGAGGAGCTCGACCTGCCGCCCATGGTGGAGCGCAACACCTCGCCGTTCGGCACCGCCTTCACCGTCTCGGTCGAAGCGCGCGGCAAGGTCTCGACCGGCATCTCCGCGGCCGATCGCGCCGCCACCATCGCGACGCTGGCCGACGCCCGCACCCGGCCCGCCGACCTGCTGCGCCCGGGGCACGTCTTCCCGCTGCGCGCGCGCCGGGGCGGAGTGCTCAAGCGCGCCGGCCAGACCGAGGCCTCGGTGGACCTGGCGCGGCTGGCCGGCCTGACGCCCGCGGCCGCGATCTGCGAGATCATGAACGAGGACGGCACCATGGCGCGCGTGCCGGACCTGGTGGAGTTCGCGCAGCGGCACCAGCTGCGCATCCTCACCGTCGCCGAGCTGATCTCCCACCGGCTGCGCCACGAGACGATCGTCGAGCGCGTCGCCTCGCCCGCGTTGCCCACCGCCTACGGCGACTTCACCCTGCACGCCTTCCGCGCCGAGGCGACCGGCGAGGAGCACATCGCGCTGGTGATGGGGGAGGTCGCCTCCGGAGCGCCGGTGCTGGTGCGAGTCCACAGCCAGTGCCTGACCGGCGACGTCTTCGCCTCGGCGCGCTGCGACTGCGGGCCCCAGCTCGACCTCGCGCTCACCGCCATCGCGGAGGAGGGCCGCGGCGTGGTCGTCTACCTGCTCCAGGAGGGGCGCGGCATCGGGCTGTTCAACAAGCTGCGCGCCTACGAGCTGCAGGACGGCGGCCACGACACGGTGGAGGCCAACGAGCGGCTCGGCTTCCGCGCCGACCAGCGCGACTACGGGGTCGGCGCCCAGATCCTGCGCGCGCTGGGCGTGCGCCGGATGCGCCTGATGACCAACAACCCCGGCAAGTACGTCGCGCTCGCCGGCTACGGGCTGGAGATCGTCGAGCGCGTGCCGCTCGAGGTGCCGCCCACCGCCACCAGCCGCGCCTACCTGCGCGCCAAGCGCGACAAGCTCGGTCACCTCCTCTCGCTGGTCTGAGCCTCCGTCTCGCCGCCATCCCCGCCCGGGCGCAGCGCGCGCGAGCGGGGCAGGCGAGCCGCGACCGTGCCGCCACAGCCGTCGGCGACCGCGAGCGGGGTCTCGGTCAGGGCCCGAACCTGCCAGCGGCCCGGCGCGCCGGGGAGGCGCGCCACCGAGCCCCGGCTCAGCACGACGACCGGGCAAACGGTGCCCTCGTGATCCCCGAGCCCCCAGCCCGGCCGCGCGCCGAGGCGGCCGAAGTAGTAGGCATTGGCGTCGTCGAGCAGCGCCGGATCGGCGGGGTCGTGGCGGGCGCGCGGCGCCAGGTTCAGCCCCGGCTCCACCCAGAGCTGCGCGCGCGGCTCGGCGGCGAGGGCCCGTCCGAGTCGGTCCATCGCCACGCGACGCGCCGGTCCCCCGGTCGTCTCGAGCGCGCGCGCCACGCCGAACGACACCAGCACCAGCGCCGCGACCCAGGCCGCGGCGCGAACGGCCGGACGGGAGTGGCGCGCGAGGTGCCCGGTGCCGGCTCCCGCCGCGAGCGCCAGGCCGGCCCACGCCGGCAGCGCGTACCAGGGCAGCTTCGAGGCCGAGGCCGAGAGCAGCGCGGAGGCCGAGAGCAGCGCGACCATGGCGAGCGGCCAGGCGAGCAGCGCCGCCGGCACGACGGCCGCCGCTGCGTCGCGCCGGCGCCAGGCCGAGGCGAGCGCCGCGGCGAGCGGAATCGTCAGCAGCAGCGCCCAGCCGAAGTCCGCGACCGCCAGCTCCAGGTATCTGGAGGCGGGCGCGAGGTGGCCGGGATCGACGCCCGTGCGGGCGCGCTGGACGAGGTCGAATCCGATCAGGCGTTGGGCCGCGTCGGGCACGCCGGCTGCCATCAGGGTACCGATCCAGGCCGCGAGCACTCCGGCTCCCACCGTGGCCAGCGC
>JAFNAE010000014.1 GCA_017860005.1 Acidobacteriota bacterium
GCGAGGGCTACCGCTTCGAGCCCGACGGCGGGCAGGGGGCGTAAGACAAGGCCTTTCTGTTCAAGACGAAGACAGAGACAAAGACAAAGTCGTGCTGTTGAGGGGGTGGCGGGCAAGACGTCGCCGGCGAGGTCGGCGCAGCCCGGACCCGCGGGCGGCGGGGCGACCTCTCCTTCCCTCAGACAGAACGTCTTTCGCCACAACGCCTTTGCTTTTCGTCGCGTCTGGCAGGGCGATGAGGTCTCGCCCCGGGCGCTCCGCCCGCCGCCCCCGGCCCGCGGCGACCGGAGGTCGGCGCGGGCAACGGGCGCCGGAGCGAGATCCGGCTTGTCGGGCCAGCGCGGGGTCTGAGAGACTGCGCCGGTTCAATCCGGGTCGCTGGTGGAGCGGTGAAGGGAGGAGGACGGCTTGATCTCCGATCTGCTGCGCAGGAAGAGTCTCGACGAGATCCTCGCGGTGTCGGACGACGGGCACGGGCCGACCCTGCGCCGCCATCTCTCGGTCTGGGCGCTGACCGCGCTCGGCATCGGCGCCGTGATCGGCGCCGGCATCTTCTCGACCGTGGGGACCGCCGCGGCGGGGGGCGCCGACCACCTCGGCGGCGGCCCCGCCATCATGCTCTCCTTCGTCCTCACCGCCGTCGCCTGCGGCTTCGCCGGCCTCTGCTACGCCGAGCTCTCGTCGATGGTGCCCATCTCGGGCTCCGCCTACACCTACTCCTACGCCACGCTGGGCGAGCTCGCGGCCTGGATCATCGGCTGGGACCTGATCATCGAGTACGCGGTCGGCAACATCGCGGTGGCGATCTCGTGGTCCGGCTACTTCCAGGAGCTGCTGCGCGGGTTCGGAATCGCCTGGCCGCCCTGGCTCGGGATCGACTACCGCAGCGCGGCGCAGGCCGCCGTGCGCGTCGCGGAGGCGACCGCCGCGGGCGGCGACGCCGTGGCCGAGCTCGGCGCCTCGACCGTGCGCATGGCGCAGGCGCTCGCCGGCGCGCCCCACCTGGTGGGCGTGCCGATCGTGTTCAACCTGCCGGCGTTCCTGATCGTGATGGGGATCACCCTGGTGCTGGTGCGCGGCATCCGCGAGAGCGCCGGGTTCAACAACTGGATGGTGGTGCTCAAGCTCGCCATCATCGGCTTCTTCGTCGTGCTCGGCGCCTTCTACGTGCAGCCCGAGAACTGGACGCCGTTCGCGCCCAACGGCTTCAAGGGCATCGCCTCGGCGGCGGCGATCATCTTCTTCGCCTACATCGGCTTCGACGCGGTCTCGACCGCGGCCGAGGAGAGCAGGAACCCGCAGCGCGACATGCCGCGCGCGATCCTGGGCTCGCTCGCGGTGTGCACGCTGATCTACATCGTAGTGGCGGCGGTGCTCACCGGCATGCTGCCGTGGAACCAGCTCGGCACCGCAGAGCCGCTCGCCACGGCGTTCTCGAACCTGGGGATGGGCTGGCCGGCGTTGCTCATCTCGCTCGGGGCGGTGTTCGCGACCACCTCGGTGTTGATCGTCTTCCAGCTCGGCCAGCCGCGCATCTTCTTCTCGATGGCGCGCGACGGGCTGCTCCCGGCGTGGGCGGCGCGCGTGCACCCGCGCTTCCGCACGCCGCACGTGACGACCTGGATCACGGGGATCTTCGTGGCGGTGCTGGGCGGGCTGGCCAACATCGACGAGATCGTGCAGTTGACCAACATCGGGACCCTGTTCGCGTTCGTCCTGGTCTGCTTCGGGGTCATCGTCCTGCGCTACACCGACCCGGGGCGGCCGCGGCCGTTCCGGGTGCCGGGAGGGGCCTGGCTGGTGCCGCTCGCGGGCGCGGCCTGCTGCGTCTTCCTGATGGTCTGGCTGCCGCCCGCCTCCTGGTGGCGCTTCGTCGGCTGGCTGGTGATCGGCGCCGCGATCTACGCCGCGTACGGATGGCGCACGAGCGTGCTCGGCCGCAGAGCCGGGCGGCCGGCGTCCAACCCGCCGTTCATGAACCTGCTCGGGCTGGGGTTCGCGCTCGCCGGAGTCGGCCTGTTCGTCATCCCGCACGACGCCGGGATCGGCGAGCTGCTGCGCGAGGCGATCCGCGCGGGCGTGCCGGGCCACGGCAGGGCCGCGGTGGGCGGAGCGATGATCCTGGCCGGGGTCGCCGCTCTCGCGATCGGCGCTCTCGCCGGCCTGCGACGCGCGCCCGGCCCGCGATGAGCCTCGCCCTCGTCGCGGTCGGCCTGCTCGCGCTGCTCGCGGCCGGGTACGTCCTCTACGGCGGCTGGGTGGCGCGCCAGTTCGCCCTCGACGACGGGCGCACGACTCCCGCGCACCTGCTCGCCGACGGCGTCGATTACGTTCCGACCCGGCGCTTCTACCTGTTCGGGCAGCACTTCTCGGCGATCGCGGCGGCGGGCCCGATCGCCGGGCCGATCCTCGCCTGCCAGGCCTTCGGCTGGGGCCCCTGCCTGGCCTGGATCGCCTTCGGGGTGATCTTCATCGGCGCGGTGCACGACTTCTCGACGCTCGCCGCGTCGGTTCGCCACGGCGGGCGCTCGATCGCGGAGATCACCCACGAGCAGCTCGGGCCGGTGGCCGGTCGCGCCATGATGGCGTTCATCTGGATCGCGCTCGTCTACGTGATCGTCGCCTTCGCCGACATCACGGCCGGGACGTTCGTGGCCGGCACCGAGGAGCTGCGCGCGAGCGGCGTCGCCTTCGACCCCGGCGGCGCCGTGGCGGCGGCGGCGGTGCTCTACCTCGGGCTCTCGCTGGTGCTCGGGCTGGTCGAGCGCCACCTGCGGCCGCCACTCTGGCTCTCGACCGCGATCTTCGTGCCGGCCACCTTCGCGGTGTGCTGGGCGGGCACGAAGCTGTCGACCGTCCTGCTGCTCGGGCACGGCGCCTGGGCGGTGGCGATCCTGGCCTACTGCGCGGTGGCGTCGGTGCTGCCGGTCTGGTCGCTGCTGCAGCCGCGCGGCTACCTCGGGGGCTACGTCCTCTACACCGCGCTCGGCCTCGGCACGATCGGCGTGCTGTTCGGTGGCTTCGGCGTCGAGCAGCCTTTCTTCCGCGGCTGGGACGCGGGCGGACCGACCGGCGGGCTGTTCCCGTTCCTGTTCGTGACCATCGCGTGCGGCGCCTGCTCGGGCTTCCATGGCCTGGTCTGCTCGGGCACTACCTCCAAACAGATCGAGCGCGAGAGCGACTGCCGGCCGGTCGGCTTCGGCGCCATGCTGGCGGAGGGCTTCGTCGCGCTGATCGCGCTGGTCACGATCATGATCGTGCCGGCGCAGTCCCTGGCGGGCCTCTCGCCGGGAACGATCTACGGCAACGGGATCGGCCGCTTCATGGCGATGCTGATCGGCGAGGAGCACCTGCCGTTCGCGATCACCTTCGGCGCCATGGCGTTCTCGACCTTCGTCTTCGACACGCTCGACGTCTCGACCCGCCTCGGCCGCTACCTGCTCCAGGAGCTGTTCGGCTGGCGGGGACGGCTCGGCGCCGCGGCCGCGACGCTCGCCACCGTGGCGCCCGCGGTCTACTTCGTGCTGGCCGGGGGAAAGGGCGCGTGGGCGAAGTTCTGGACCCTGTTCGGCGCCTCCAACCAGCTCCTCGCGGCGCTCACGCTGCTGGTGCTGACCGTGTGGCTGCGCCGGCAGCGGCGGGGCTACCTGTTCACCCTGCTGCCGATGCTGTTCGTCGCCGGGATCACGGTCTGGGCGCTCGTCTCGCTCGCCACCTCCAACCTGCGCGAGGCGGCCGGTCTCGGCGTGCCGCTCTGGAACGGCCTCGCGGCGCTCGCCCTGCTCGCCCTCGCCGGCTACCTGCTGATCACGGCCTGGCGCAGCCGCGATCGCCCCTCGCCTCAGGCCGAAGGTGAGCGGCGGCTGCAGCGAGAAGCTCCATAGAAGGGGCTGCGGGCGGTACCGCGGCGGCGGAGCGTGGCGCCGGGATCCGTGGATCGGCCCGCCGCGGTCCGACGGCCGCCTCCAGCGCGGGCTCGCCGCGGGCGCCGCGAACCGACCGGGCACCCTTCTCTGGAGTTTCTTGTCATTTCCAGCGTGTGAGGCGTGGCGAACCCCTGTTCCGGCGCAGCCTCCGGCTGCGCGCGGGCCGGGCGCGGCTCAGTGCGCGTTGTGGCGCAGGCCGTGGCGGATGGTCATCCAGAGGATCTTGAAGTCGAGGCCGAGCGACCAGTTCTCGATGTAGTAGAGGTCGTACTCGAGGCGCTTGCGGATCGAGGTGTTGCCGCGCCAGCCGTGGACCTGGGCCCAGCCCCAGCGACATGTCGCCCTTGAGCACGTTCCAGAGCTGCGGCAGCTCGTCCAGCGACCAGCGGCGCAGCAGGCCGCCCAAGCGGGTCCGGCGCGGGTCGTCCTGGACCGCCCAGATCGGTCCGGTGGAGGCCTCGGCGTCCACCCGCATGGAGCGGAACTTCCAGATCCAGAACGGCCGGCCGTCGAGCCCCATGCGCTCCTGCTTGTAGAAGATCGGGCCGCGGTCCTCGATCCAGATGGCGAGCGCGAGCAGCGGGAAGAGGGGGAGCAGGACGAGCAGGCCGGCGGCCGAGAGCGCCAGGTCGACCAGGCGCTTGACCAGGCTGTTCCAGCCCTGGAGCGGCACCTGGGTGAGGTTGATGACCGGGGTCCCGTCGAGGTCCTCGAGAGTCGCCTTGATCGCCGCGTACTGCAGGATGTCGGGGACGAGCTTGACCTCGACCAGCTCGCTGCCCACCGCCTGGACGACGCGCATCATCTTCTTGTGCGCCTCGACCGGCAGGGCGACGTAGACCTGGTCCACCGGGCTCTCGGCGAGCACGCGTTCGACGTCGCGCGTCGTGCCCAGGACCGGGCGGCCGAGGAAGCTGCGCCCCTGCTTGCCGGGGTCGTCGTCGAGGAAGCCGACGACCTCGAAGCCGTGGTCGCGGTGGGCGAGCAGCTTCTCGCTGATCTCGAGCCCGATCTTGCCGGCGCCGACCACCAGGATCCGCTGCGCGCCGACGTGCAGGCTGGCGCTGCGCAGCAGGCCGCGCAACGCCACCCGGTTGCCGATCATCAGGACGAGGACGAGGCCGGCGAACAGGGCGAGGAAGACGCGGCTGAAGGTGAACGGCTCGATGCTGCCGGGCTCGCGCGCGGGGCGGTACCAGGCCAGGGCGCCGGAGAGCAGGACGGTCGAGAGCAGCACGCCGGAGAGCACGGCCACTGCCTCGTCCACCCGGCTGCTCGACCCCCGCGGCCGGTAGAGGCCGTGGAAGTAGAAGACGATCGGGTAGAGGACCAGGATGACCGGCAGCAGGTCGAAGTAGCGCCCGAGCTCGGGCGCCCCCTTCGTCATCGGCACGACTTCGATCTCGAAACGGAGGAACCAGGCGAGGAAGAAGGCCGCCAAGGAGGCGGCGAGGTCGCCCACGAGGAGGACCGCCGCGGTGATGCGGTGGCGCTGTCGGATCAAGCCAGGAATCCCCCCGCGTCGGGCCAGCCAGAGACCAGCGTCTCCTCGAGCCTTTGGGCGAAACGCCCGGCGGAAAACCCCTCCGCCCGCTCCCGAAGGTTCATGGAATTGAACTGCATCCCCCGGCATTTGTCAATCGCGGCGCGGATCGGCCCGGGCTCGTCGGCGTGGAAGAAGACCCCTTCGAGGCCGTCCCGGGCGATGTCGAGCACCCCGCCCTCGCCCCGGGCGACCACCGGGGTGCCGCAGGCGAGGGCCTCCACCGCAGCGATGCCGAAGTCCTCGATCCCCGGCTGCAGGAAGCAGATGGCGCCCCGGTAGAGGTCGCGCAGCGTGTCGGCGCCGACCCGCCCGGCCAGGCGCGTGCTCGGCCCCGCGAGCCGTTCGAGCCGGGCGCGCTCGGGGCCGTCGCCGACCACGACCAGGGGCAGGCCGGCCGCTTCGCAGGCCCGAATGGCGCAATCCACTTTCTTGTAGGGAGCGAGCGCCGCGACCATCAGGACGTGTTCGCGCGGGCGCGCCGGATCGGGCCGGAAGAAACCGGTCTCGACCGGCGGCGGCACGACCTCGGCGCGCCGCCCGTAGTAGCGGCGGATGCGCTCGGCGACGAAGCGGGAGTTCGCGACGTAGAGGTCGACCCGCCCGGCGGTGGCGACGTCCCAGCGGCGCAGGCCCGCCAGGACGAGGCGCCGGAGCCGGGCGAGCGGACCGCGTCCGTGCCCGAAGTACGCCTCTTCCTGGTCCCAGGCGTAGCGCATCGGCGTGTGGCAGTAGCAGAGGTGGAACGCCCCGGGTCCGCGCCGGGCGCCCTTCGCCACACAGTGGCTGGACGAGATCAGCAGGCGGTGGCCGTCGACCGGCAGGTCCTCGACCGCGAGCGGGTAGAGGGGCAGGTACCAGCGATAGCGCGGGTCGAGGCCGGGCGCGCGCTGGAGGAAGCTGGTCACGATCGGATGGGCCTCGATCTCGGGGTCCACGCTGCCCGGGAAGTGGAAGAGGGTGTAGATCGGTGCCGCCGGGAAGCGGCGCGCGATCGCGCGCAGGACGTGCTCGCCGCCGCGCTGGCCGGTCAACCAGTCGTGGACGAGGCCGACCGGATGCGTCACCCGGTCCCCCCGTACCCGCTCCCCAGCGCCCGGCGGTAGACCTCGAGCGTGCGGCGGGCGCAATCGTCCCAGTGGAAGGCCCCGGCCCGCGCCCGCCCTCGATCCCCGAGCTCGGCGCGGCGCGCCGGATCGTCGAGCAGCTGGGAGATGGCCCGGCAGAGGGCTTCGGTGTCTTCCGGATCGACCAGCAGCGCGGCGTCCCCGGCGACCTCGGGCAGGGCGCCGCGCGCGCCCGCCACCACCGGCGTGCCGGCGGCCATCGCCTCGGCGACCGGCATCCCGAAGCCCTCCCAGAGCGAGGGCTGGAGCAGCATCGAAGCGCCCCGGTAGAGGGCCGGCAGGTGCCCGGCGGGCTGGTGGCCCAGCCGACGGACGCGACCCTCGAGGCCGGCGCGCGCGATCCAGGAGGCGACCGGCGAGCGGACCCCCTCGCGCTCCCCGACCAGCACCAGGGGCGGGGCCGCGGGGCGCCGGTCGAGGAGCCTGCGGTAGGCCGCGAGCAGCCGCTCCAGGTTCTTGTGCGGCTTCGGGTTCCCGACGAAGAGCAGGTAGCCCGGCTCGAGACCCGCGCCGGCGAGCGCCGAGCGCGTCTCGGCGTCGCTCGGCGGGTGCCGGAAGGCCTCGTCGACGCCGTTGGGGATCACTTCGAGCTTCCCGGCGGCGGCCGGAAACGACGCCGAGAGCTCCTCGGCGGTGGACCGGGAGACCGCGATCACGCGCTCGGCGCGGCGTACCGCGCGCCCGATCATGGTGCGTGCGTAGGCGAGCTCGAGCCGGCTCCGGTGCTCGGGGAAGCGCAGGTGGATCAGGTCGTGCACGGTGACCACGAACGGACAGGGCAGTGCGAACGGCACCACGTAGTGGGGGGCGTGGAACAGGTCCACGCGCTCGCGCCGGAGCGAGCGCGCGACCGACACGAGCTCGCGCAGCGAGTAGCCGGGCGAACGCTCCTCGAGCCAGCGGAAGTTGCCGGGCAGGTGGGGCAGGGCGGCGGGGCCGTCGGGGCCGGCGAGCAGCAGGTAGCGGACCGCGTGATCGAGCCGGGCGAGCGCGCCGACCAGACCGCGCACGTAGGTGCCGATGCCGAAGTCGGCGATCTTGCGGGCGTCGATGGCGACGGTCGTCATCGCGCCGGAGCCTCCGGTGCGAGCGCGGCGCGGAAGACCCCGGCCAGGCGCGTGGCGGCCTCGTCCCAGGAGAAGAGGCGCGCGCGCTCGACGCCGCGCCGGCCGAGCTCGGCGGCCAGCCGCGGCTCGGTGGCGAGGCGCTGCAGGGCCGCCGCGAGCTCCTCGTGATCGTCGGGGTGGACGGCGAGCCCGGCGTCGCCGGCGACCTCGGGCAGGCTCGAGGCGGCCGCGATGACCACCGGCACGCCGCACGCCATCGCCTCGGCGACCGGCAGGCCGAAGCCCTCGTAGAGCGACGGATAGACGAAGGCGGTCGCCGCCTGCACGACCTCGCGCAGCTCGGCGAGCGGCAGGCGGCCCAGGCGGCGCACTCCGGCCGGCGCGAGCGCGGCCAGGCGCGCCGCCAGCCCGTGCTGCTTCCAGCCGTCGGGCCCGGCGACGAAGAGCGGGAGGAGGGCGTCCGGCGCGTCCCGGCGCAACCGCTCCCAGCCGTCGAGCAGGAGCTCCAGGTTCTTGCGCGGCTCGAGCGTCCCGGCGTAGAGGAAGTAGCCGCGCGGGGCGCCCAGCCGGGCGCGGGTGGCGGCCACGGCCGCGGCTCCGGCGGGCGTCCAGCCCTCGCCGACGCCGTTCCAGATCACCTCGACCTTGCCTGCGGCGGCCGGGAAGGCAGCGACCAGATCGCGCGCGGTGGCCGCGGAGACCGCGACGATGCGGCGCGCGGACTCGACCGTGCTGCCCAGGAACGGCAACAGGCTCCAGCGCACCTTGAGCGGGAGCGTCTCGGGCCAGAGCAGGGCGGCGAGGTCGTGGATGGTGACCACGCCCGGCACCGGCAGCCGGCGGGGCAGAGTGAGCAGGGGCGACCAGAGCAGGTCGAGGTCGCCTTCGGCGAGGCGACGCGGCAGCCGCGTCTGCTGCCAGACGACGCCGAGCGGCGCCGGCTGCCATTCGATGCGCACGCCCGCCGCGCGCAGGCGCTCGGCGGCCCGCGGCTCGCGGTGGGCGAGGCCCACGATCTCGAACTCGCCGGCACGCGCCAGTCGCTCGACCAGCTCCAGCGTGTGGACGCCGATGCCGGTCGGCTCGCGCACCAGGGCGCGCAGGTCGACGGCGACGCTCGGACGGCGGGGGGTCGGGATGACGGGCCTCCGGAAGTACGCGGGGACGACGGCCAGCGCTGCCGCGCGTCGGCGCGAAGTCTATCGTTCCCGGGCGCCGCCTTCCCTTCTGATCGGGCCCGCGAAGCGGTAGATTGCGCGCGATGCCGGCCGACGCGCAGCGCCCCGATCCCGACCGCGAGGCGGCCGCGGCCGCGCTGGCGGCGCTCGAGGCCGCGGTGCGGCAGCGGCGCGGCGAGCTCGCCGCCTGGGGCACGGGCGGCGACGACCTCGCGCTCCGGCTGGCGGAGCTCGCCCGGCGCGAGTTCGTCCAGGAGCCCCGCCCGGTCTCGCCGCGGCGCGGCCTGGGGCGGGTCATCGTGTTCGTGCGCCGCGCCGTCTACCACCTCTTCTTCAAGTGGCACGCGCGCGCCGTGCTCCAGCAGCAGAACGAGTTCAACCAGGCCGCCTCCGCGCTGCTCGCCGAGCTCGCCGCCGGCGAGCGCGAGACCCGGCGCGAGGTCGAACGGCTGCGCGCGCGCCTGACCGAGCTCGAGGAGCGCCCGGGAGCCGGTCCCGGAGCCCGCGCTTGAGCGCGCGCATCGCCATCTGCGCCGCCCAGGTCCCGTTCACGCGCGGCGGTGCGGAAGTGCTCTACGAATCGCTGCGCGACGAGCTCGTGCGCCGCGGCCACCGCGTCGAGATCGTCGCCCTGCCGTTCAACTGGTCGAGCCGGCTCGCGATCCTCAGGAGCGCGCTGGCCTGGCGTCTGGTCGAGCTGGGCGAGGCCGCGGGCGAGCGCGTCGACCTGGTGATCGCGACGCGGTTCCCGTCCTACGTGGTGCGCCACCCGCGCAAGGTGGTCTGGCTCATCCACCAGTTCCGCCAGGTCTACGAGCTGGCGGGCACGCCCTACTCCGACTTCGGCGCGCGCGAGGGCGACGACAAAGTGGCGGCGATGATCCGCGCCATCGACGACCGGGCGCTGGGCGAGGCG
Source organism: Acidobacteriota bacterium (assembly GCA_017860005.1). Taxonomy (GTDB): domain Bacteria; phylum Acidobacteriota; class Thermoanaerobaculia; order Multivoradales; family JAGPDF01; genus JACTMI01. The sequence goes on from JAFNAE010000014.1 coordinate 9,758, forward strand.
CGCGCCCGCTTCGCGATCTCGGCCAACACCGCGGCGCGCCTGCGCGACCACAACGGGCTCGATGCCGAGCCGCTCTACCCGCCGCCCCGCCTGGGCGACGCCTACCGCAGCGAGGCGCCCGGGGACTACGTGCTCACCGTCGGCCGCCTCGATCCGATGAAGCGCTTCGACCTGCTGCTGCGCGCGCTCGCGGCGCGCCGCCGGCCGTGGCGCGCGGTGATCGCGGGCGAAGGCCCGGACCGCGCGCGCCTCGCGGCGCTCGCCGTCGAGCTGGGGGTGGCCGACCGCGTCGAATGGCCGGGGCGGGTGGACGACCGGCGCCTGGTCGAGCTCTATGCGCGCGCGCTCGCGGTCTTCTACGCGCCCTTCGACGAGGACTACGGCTACGTCACGCTCGAGGCCTTCCGTTCCGAGCGGCCGGTGGTGACCACCGCCGACGCCGGCGGCGTGCTCGAGTTCGTGCGCGACGGCGAGAACGGGTTCGTCTGCGCGCCGGGCGCGGAACGCGAGATCGCGGCGCGCTTCGATCGGCTCTTCGACGAGCGCGGCGAGGCGCTGCGGCTCGGGCGCGCCGGCGCCGAGCGCGTGGCCGCGATCGGCTGGGACCGGGTGGTCGAGCGCCTCCTGGCGCTGCTCTAGGGCGGACGGGGGAGCGCGGTGCGCCTCGCCTACGCCTCGCCCCTGCCGCCGATGACCTCGGGCATCGCCGACTACTCGGCGGAGCTCGCGCCGGCGCTCGCCACCGCCGGCTTCGAGATCGGGCTCTTCCACGAGGGCCGCGTGCCGCCGCCGCCGCCGCTCGGCGCGCGCTTCCGGTGCCGCCCGGTGCGCGAGCTGGCGGGCGCGGCGACGGAGTTCGACCTCGTCCTCTACCACCTCGGCAACAGCGCCCCCCACCACGCCCAGATCCTCGAAACCCTGCTCGAGGTGCCCGGCGTCGTGGTCCTCCACGAGTTCATGCTCCATCACCTGGTGCGCGAGCGGACGCTGGTCGCGGGCGATCCACAGGGGTACCTGGAGGAGATGCGCTACTGCGCCGGCGAGTCCGGCCGCAAGGCGGCGCAGCGCCTGCTCGACACCCACTATCCCGTCGACGTCTGGGCGTTCCCGCTCTTCGAGCGCGTGGTGGACCGCAGCCGCGCCGTGCTCGTGCACTCCGAGTTCGCGCGGCGGAGGATCCTCGCCAGCCGCCCGGCGGCGCGGGTCGCGGTCGTGCCCTTCCCGGTCGACCTCGGCGGCCTGGCGCCGGCGGCTGCCGAGGAACGGAGCCGCGTCCGGCGCGAGCTCGGCCTCCCCGCCGACGCCTTCGTGGTCGGCAGCTTCGGCTTCGTGACCCCGCAGAAGCGCCTCGAGCCCGCGCTCGCCGCCTTCGCCCGGCTGCGCCGCGAGTGGCCCGATGCGGTCCTGCTGATCGCGGGCGAGATCTCGCCGCACTACGACTTCGCGGCCGTGCTCGCCGCCGCCGGCGTGGACGGCGTGGTCGTCACCGGCCGGCTGCCGCTCTCGCAGCTCACCTCGGCGATGTCCGCGGTGGACGTGGCGCTCAATCTGCGGCACCCGACCGGTGGCGAGACCTCGGCTTCGCTGCTGCGCCTGCTCGCCCTGGGTCGGCCGACGATCGTGACCCGCGCCGGCTCGTTCGCCGAGCTCCCGGACGGAGTCGTCGCGAAGGTCGCGGTGGACGAGCGCGAGACCGAGCTGCTGACCGAGCTGCTGGTCGTCTTCGCGCGCGACCGCGACCTGGCCGCGCGGGTCGGCGCCGCGGCGCGCCACCACGTCGAGAGCGCGCACGCCCTGCCGGCCGCGGCCGCGCTCTGGGGCGAGCGGCTGCGCGAGTGTGCCGTCACGGCGGGCGAGCCGGCGGCTGCCGTACCCCCTCTCGCGGCCTGGGACGGCGTCGATCCGAGGGTGGCCCTGGCGGCGAGCGTGGGCGGCGATCTGGCCGACCTGGGCGTCGCCGACACCGACACCGAGGCGCTCGGCGAGGTCGCCTCGATGCTGGCCGGGCTCGGCCTCGCGCCGGGCGGCGGTCGCCGGCGGTGAGCGCGCGCGCCGTCCGGCGGGCGCTCGCTGCGCTCGCCCTCGCCGGGGCGGCCGGGCATCTCGCGTTCTGGTACCTGCCCCGCGAGCGTGCGGCGGAGCCGAGCGCCGCGGCCCGCGTCCTTCTCGCCGGCAGCGCAGGAGAGTTTGCGGTCTGGATCCCGTTTCCGCACCTGAACCTGGCGCGGCTCGAGCGGCGCACCGGCGAGCTGGGACGATGGGCCGCGTCGGTGGCCGGTCGCGAGGCCGGCGCGGCGCCGCCGCTGCCTCGCTTCGGGCCGTTCCCGGTGCCGCCCGCCGACGAGCTCGTGGTCGTGGCGCGCGCGGACGGAGCCCTGCGCGCCGAGCTGGCGGCGTTCCCGATCGTGGTCGCGCTCGCGCGCGCCGCGGGCACGCTGGCGCGCAACCCCTGGCTGGCAGGGGGCGAGGTGACGCTCGCGCGCGGCCGGCGCGGCCGGGTGGACTGGCACGGCCGGAGGTGGACCCTCGACGCGGGGCTGCCGGAGGCCGGGGCCGCCCGGCCGGCCGGCGTGGTGCCGCTGCCAACCGGCGACACGCTCGGCCTCGTGCGCCTGATCCGGCCGGTCGAGCCCCTGCCCGAGGGTCTCTACCGGGTCCTGCGTGCGCCGGGCTCGGGGCGGCTCGAGATCCTGTGCGGGGCTCCGCCGGCCGGGTCGCCGGACCTGCTGCACCTCGACGCGGACGCGGCTCCGGCGGGCTGGTGGGCCGAGCGCGCCCCGGACGGCGCCGCGCGGGCGCTCGTGGTGTGGGACTTCGACGGCGACGTGCCGGGTCTGCCCGCAGTCTCGTCGCTCGATCGAGGCGGCGCGCGGCCGTTCCGGCTGCCGGCCGAGCCGCTCGCGCGGCTCGTCGGCCGGCCGCTCGAGCAGGTCGAGGCCTCGGGGTTCCGGATCCGCGCTCTCGAGCGCGAGGCGGTCGCGCGCAGCGTGCCGCTGGCGGGGGACCTCGCCGCGGCGCTCGGCGCAGGCGCCGGGGTGTCGTCGCCGGCGCTGCTTGCGGCGGCCCGCCCCGGGCCGCTCCACCGGCGCGTGCGCGGGCTGGCGCGTACGCTCGGTGCGCTGCCGGTGGTCGGGCCGGAGAGCGCCCGTGCCGTGGAGCGAGTCGTCTCCGTGCTCGCTCCGCTGACCGGTTGCGCGTTCGCTACGCTCGAGATCGGCGCGGGAGGTGCCTACGTCAGATGGGTGCCTTGCGCCGGGGACGTCCTCCCGGGAGGACGCTCCAATTGACCCTGGGGGTGCGAATCCGATAGCCTTCGCGGGCTCTCTCCGGAGGGCTCGGACGATGAAGATCCGGTTGGATTCCGCACGTGCCGAGCCGTTCCGCTGGCAGGAGTCGATCGACCTCCGGCACGCCGGGCTCGAGCTCGGCGAGGACGTCGAGGTTTCGCCGGTCACGGTGCGCGGCACCCTGACCTGGGCGGCGCCCAACTATGTCCTCCAGGCCCGTTTCGCCTACCGGCAGACGGTGCCCTGCGATCGATGCCTGGCGACGGTCGTCTCCGAGGTGGATCTGCCGGTGGAGCTGCTGGTCGAGCGGCAGCGGGCCGTTCCCGAGGGCGCGGAGAGGGAGCTCCTCGAAGAGGAGCTGGACGCCGTCGAGGTGGCGGGCGACGAGCTCGACACCTGGCCGCTGGTGGCCGAGCAGGTGCAGCTCAACCTGCCGACCCATCCGCTCTGCCGGGAGGACTGCGCCGGGCTCTGTCCGACCTGTGGCCGTGACCGCAACCGGGGCCGGTGCGACTGCCCCGAGGGCGCGGCCGATGCGCGCTGGGCGGCGCTCGCGACGCTGCGTACGAAGTTCGACGGCCGCGGCAGCGGCCGAGACGAGTCCTGACGAGGAATCGAAGATGCCGAATCCCAAGCACCGCCACTCCAAGGCCCGCCGCGACAAGCGCCGCGCCCACGACGCGCTCGCCGCGCCCGCCTCCTCGCTCTGCCCGAACTGCGGCGAGCGCAAGCTGCCGCACCGGGCCTGCCCGAGCTGCGGGACCTACCGCGGCCGCGACGTCGTCGAGGTCGGCGAGAAGCCGTAGACCGGGCCTCCGCCCCCCGCACGCGATGCCCATCGCCGTCGACGCCATGGGGGGCGACTTCGCCCCGCGCGCGGCCGTCCAGGGGGCTTTCCTGGCGGCCGCCGAGGACGGCGTCGCGGTCCTCCTGGTCGGAGACCGGGAGCGCGTGGGCGCCGAGCTCGACCGCATCGGTCTGTCCCGCGACCGCATCGAGGTCGTCCACGCGGAGGAGACGGTGGCGATGGACGAAGCACCCACCTCGGTGCGCCGCAAGCGCCGTTCGTCGCTCGCGGTCTGCGCCCAGCTCGTCCGCGACGGGCGCGCGGAGGCGATGGTCAGCGCGGGCAACACCGGCGCCGCCATGGTCGCCGCCAAGCTGTACATGGGCGCGGTGCCGGGCGTGGACCGGCCGGCGCTGGCGGCGGTCTTCCCCAACCGGCGCGGCCGGACCCTGGTACTCGATGTCGGCGCCAACGTGGACAGCCGTCCCGAGCACTTGCGCCAGTTCGCGGTGATGGGCCACTTCTACGCCCAGGAGGTGATCGGCACGACGCGGCCCCGCGTCGGCCTGCTCTCGATCGGCGAGGAGTACGCCAAGGGCAACGACGTCACGCGCGACGCCCACCGCTTCCTCGCCGCGGCCGGTCTCAACTTCATCGGCAACGTCGAGGGCCGGGACGTCTTCAGCGGCGGCGTCGACGTGGTGGTGTGCGACGGATTCGTCGGCAACGTGCTGCTGAAATCCTCGGAGGCGATGGCCGAGCTGGTGGTGGGCATGGTGCGCGAGGAGCTGATGAGAACCTCGCGCACGCGCTTCGGCGGCTGGCTGGTGCGCCCGGCCTTCGCCAACTTCAAGCGCCGCACCGACTACACCGAGTACGGAGCGGTGCCGCTGCTCGGCGTCGAGGGCGGCTGCTTCATCGGCCACGGCCGCTCCAACGCCAAGGCGATGCGCAACGCGATCCACTCCGCCTCCGAGTTCGGCCGCGCCGAGCTGTCGGGCAAGATCGGCGCGAAGCTGACGCAGCTCGCGGCCGAGGAGGCGCGGCTGGCGAGCTCGGCGGGCCCGGTCTGAGGCGGTCCTCCGGGGATCGGGAGCGCAGAGCAACCATGTCACCGGTGACCGCGTACGTCTTCCCGGGCCAGGGATCGCAGAAGGTCGGCATGGGCCGCGCCTGGGCCGAGGCCTTTCCCGAGGCGCGCGCGACCTTCGCGGAGGCCTCGGCGGCGCTCGGCTTCGACCTCGCGCGGCTGTGCTGGGAGGGTCCCGAGGAGGAGCTCCAGCTCACCGCCAACACCCAGCCCGCGATCCTCGCCGTCTCGGTCGCCATCCACCGCGTGCTCGCCGCGCGCGGCTTCGCCGCGCAGGCGATGGCCGGCCACAGCCTGGGCGAGTACTCGGCGCACGTCGCCGCCGGGACGCTCGACCTGGGCGACGCGCTGCGGCTGGTGCGCCGCCGGGGCCAGCTCATGCAGGAGGCCGTGCCGGTCGGCGAGGGCGCCATGGCGGCGGTGCTCGGGCTCGAAGCCGAGTCGGTCGCGGCGCTCGCCGCCGAGGCGGCCGGCGGCCAGATCTGCGCGGTCGCCAACTACAACTCGCCCGAGCAGACCGTGATCGCCGGCCACCGCGCGGCGGTGGAGCGGGCGATGGCGCTCGCCCGCGAGCGCGGCGCCAGGCGGGCGCTGCCGCTGCCCGTCTCCGCGCCCTTCCACTGCGAGCTGATGGCGCCGGCGCGCGCCGGCCTGGCGCCCGAGCTCGCGGCGGCGCGGTTCCGGGCTCCGGCGGTGCCGGTGGTGGTCAATATCGACGCCGCCGCGGTGCGCGACGGCGCCGCGGCGCGCTCGGCGCTCGAACGGCAGATCGACGGGCCGGTGCGCTGGGTAGAGTCCGTTCGGCACCTGGCGAGCGCGCTCGCGGTGACGCGCTTCGTCGAGGTGGGCCCGGGCTCGGTGCTCACCGGGCTGGTGCGCCGGATCGTCCCTGCGGCCGAGGCGATCGCGCTCGCCGAGCCCGAGGCCATGGCTAGGCTGGAGACGACCTGAGATGGAGATGTTCCGACTCGACGGCAGGACCGCTCTCGTCACCGGGGCCTCGCAGGGCATCGGCGAGGCGATCGCCCGGCGCCTGGCGGCGCAGGGCGCGCGCGTGATCCTGGCATCGCGCAACGAGGGGCGCCTCGCGGCGCTGGCGAGCGAGATCGAGGCCGGCGGCGGCAGGGCCCTGGCCCACCGCCTCGACCTCGCGTCCGCGGAGGAGCTTCCCGAGCGTCTCAAGGCGTTGCCCGACGACTGGGCCGAGGTCGGGATCCTGGTCAACAACGCGGGCGTGACCGCCGACGGCCTGCTCGCGCGCATGAGCCTGGAGCAGTGGCAGCGCGTGATCGATACCAACCTGACCGGCACCTTCGTGGTCACGCGCGAGCTCTCGCGCGGCATGATGCGGCGCCGCCACGGGCGGATCGTCTCGATCTCCTCGGTGGTCGGCCTGATGGGCAACGCCGGCCAGGCCAACTACGCCGCCGCCAAGGCCGGCCTGATCGGGTTCACGAAGTCGGTGGCGCGCGAGCTCGCCAGCCGCAACGTCACCGCCAACGTGGTCGCTCCCGGCTTCGTCGAGACCGCGATGACCGGCGCCCTCGCCGAGACCACGCGCGCACGCATGCTCGCGGACATCCCGAGCGGACGCTTCGGGCTCGCCGACGAGATGGCGGCCGCGGTCGTCTACCTGGCGAGCGACGAAGCCGCGTACGTTACCGGACAGGTCATCAACGTCTCCGGAGGCCTCTACATCTGAAGCCCGGCGGAGCCTGCCGCGCCGCGCAGCGGCGTTGGACTCGATTCGCCGGATTGTGCTAGAAACCGCCTGCCGCAGTGCTTTCCCTGGGGAGGAAACCGTCGCATGTCGACCGTTGCTGAGAAGGTCAAGAGCATCATCGTGGAGCAGCTGGGAGTCGAGGCCGACGAAGTGACGCCGGAAGCGAGCTTCACCGACGACCTCGGCGCCGACTCGCTCGACATCGTCGAGCTGGTCATGGCCTTCGAGGAGGAGTTCGGCATCGAGATCCCGGACGAGGACGCCGAGAAGATCGGCAAGGTCAACGAGGCGATCTCCTACATCGAGCAGCACGCGGGCCAGAAGAACTGACGCTCGCGCCGCCGTCCCGCGGGCGCGGAAAACCGGCACATCATGGCGAGAAGCGACCGTCGACGCGTCGTCGTCACCGGCGTCGGGCTGGTGTCCCCGATCGGCGTCGGGACGCGCGAGACCTGGAGCGCGCTGCTCTCCGGAGCGAGCGGCATCGGGCCGATCACTCGCTTCGATACCGCGCGTTTCGAGTCGCGCATCGCGGGCGAGGTCAAGGGCTTCGACCCCGAGCGCTGGGTGGAGAAGAAAGAGGTCAAGAAGATGGACCTCTTCATCCACTACGCGCTGGCGGCGAGCGACATGGCGCTCCAGGACTCGGGGCTGGAGATCGACGACGCGAACGCCGACCGGATCGGCGTGGTGATCGGCTCCGGCATCGGCGGCTTCCCGCTCATCGAGAAGATGCACTCGACGCTGCTCGAGCGCGGGCCGGGCCGGATCTCGCCGTTCTTCATCCCGGGCGTGATCGTCAATCTCGCCGCGGGCCAGGTCTCGATCCGCACCGGAGCGCGCGGGCCGAACACGGCCCCCTGCACGGCCTGCACGACCGGGCTGCACGCGGTGGGCGACGCCTTCCGGCTGATCCAGCACGGTTACGCGGACGCGGTCATCGCCGGCGGCACGGAGGGCGCGATCACTCCGATCGCGGTCGGCGGGTTCAGCGTCATGGGCGCGCTGTCACAGCGCAACGACGCTCCGGAGAAGGCCTCGCGCCCGTGGGACAAGGACCGTGACGGCTTCGTGATCGGCGAGGGCGCGGGCATCCTCGTGCTCGAGGAGCTCGGGCGGGCACGCCGGCGCGGGGCGCCGGTCTACTGCGAGATCGTCGGCTACGGCATGAGCGGCGACGCCTACCACATGGCGGCTCCGCATCCCGAGGGGCGCGGCGCGGCGGCGGTGATGCGCAACGCGCTCGCCGACGCCGAGCTGGCGCCCGACGCGGTGGACTACATCAACGCCCACGGGACCTCGACGCCGCTCGGCGATCTCGCGGAGGTGCAGGCCGTCAAGCAGGTCTTCGGCGAGCACGCTCGCTCGCTCGCCATGTCGTCGACCAAGTCCGCGACCGGTCACCTGCTCGGCGCCGCGGGCGGGCTCGAGTGCGGCATCCTGGCGCTCGCGATCCGCGACCAGGTCTACCCGGCAACCCTCAATCTGGACGAGCCGGGGGAGGGTTGCGACCTCGACTTCGTCCCCCACGAGGCGCGGCGCGCACCGCTCGAGGTGGCGCTCACCAACTCCTTCGGCTTCGGCGGCACCAACGGCGCGCTGCTCATGCGCCGGGTCGCCTGACGTCGCGCCGCCCGGCCGTGGCGAGCGGTCGCCGGTCGACGCGGTCGATCGCCGCGCTGGCGCTCGCGCTGGCGCTCCCGGGTTGCGCCACCTACCGCGGCTACAGCGGTCCGGTCGAGAACGTGCTCGCGCGCGATCCCGCGCGGCCGACGGCGCTCGACGCCAGGCTCGAGCGCGAAGGCGAGGGCCAGGCCCCGGGCGAGAGCGGCGCGTCGGTGATCGCCACCGGCGAGGACGCGCTCCTCGCGCGGCTGGCCCTGACCGACCTCGCCGGGCGCTCGCTCGACATCCAGACCTACATCTGGGACCTCGACCGCTCGGGCAGGATCGTGCTCGCGCGCGTGCTCGCCGCGGCCGACCGCGGCGTGCGCGTGCGCCTGCTGCTCGACGACACCACAACGATCACCTCGGAGCGCACCTTCGCGACCCTCGACACCCACCCGAACCTCGACGTCCGCTTCTTCAATCCGTTCCGCACCCGCGCCGGCGGCACGTGGGCGGCGCGCGGGCTGGAGTTCCTGTTCGACTTCGCCCGACTCAACCGGCGCATGCACAACAAGGCCTGGATCGCCGACGACGGCTTCGCGATCGTGGGCGGGCGCAACGTCTCCGACGAGTACTTCCTGATCTCCGAGGAGCGCAACTTCCGCGACCTCGACCTGATGGCGGCGGGCGAGGCGGCCCACCGCGCCTCGGAGGTGTTCGATCGCTACTGGAACAGCCGCTGGGCGGTCCCGGCGGGTCACCTCGCCCGACCCGACGCCGCCAGGCTGGACGCGCTGCGTGAGCGGCTGGCGGCGTTCGCCAGCCGCGAGGAGGACTTCCCGAGCTCGGCCGGCGCGAACGCGGCCGAGGCCGCCGCGGTGCTGGAGCGCAGCGCGCCGATCCGGACCTGGGCGCCGGTCGAGGTCCTGGCCGACGAGCCGAGCAAGATCGAGGAGCACGGCACGAGCAGCATCGCCGAGCGGCTGGTGGCCGAGACGGCGCGCGTCGAGCGCGAGCTGCGCCTGGAGATGGCCTACCTGTCCCTGCGCCGGCCCGCGCTCGAGCAGCTGGCGGAGCTGGTGGGCCGGGGCGTGCGCGTGCGGGTGCTCACCAACGCGCTCGCGACCACCGACGTGGTCTTCGCCCACGCGGGGTACGTGGGCACCCGCAAGCGCCTGCTGGTCGCCGGCGTCGAGTTGCACGAGCTGCGGCCCGGCGGCCACGAGCGCGGGCGCGTGCTCTCGCCTCCGCTCGGGTCGCGCGCGAGTCTGCACTCGAAGGCGGCGGTGTTCGACGAGCGCGCCCTGTTCGTGGGATCTCTCAACCTCGACCCGCGCTCGATCCGGCTCAACACCGAGATCGGGCTCCTGGTCGAGAGCCGGGAGCTGGCGCTCGAGGTGGCGCGCCGCTTCGACGCCATCGCCTCGCCGGAGAGCAGCTGGCGCGTCGAGCTCCGGACGCGCCGGGTGGAACGCAACGGCGCTCCCTTCGAGCTGCGCGAGCTCGCCTGGGTGGGACGCGGCAGCGACGGCGCGGAGCGCGTCTGGAGCCACGAGCCGCGCGCCGGACTCTGGCGGCGCTCGGTCGCCCGCCTCCTCTCCTGGCTGCCGCTCGAGGGCCTGATCTGAGCGGGCGCGACGGTGGAATCCTCCTCGCGCGCGGCGGCGCTCCCGGTCTACACTCGCGCTCGATGAGCGCCGGAGGGGGGTGGGGCCGCGACGCCGAGGGCCGCTTCGAGGAGCTGCTCGCGGCGGTGCGTGGCGCGGACCGCCGCGCCCTGGACCGGATCTTCGAGGCCGCCTACGAGGAGCTGCGCGCCCTGGCCCGCTCGGTGCGCCGCTCCTTCCCCGAGGACAGCCTCGAGATCACCGGCCTGGTCTCCGAGGCCTACCTGAAGCTGCTGCGCGCGCAGCGGATCTCGGTCGCGGACCGCGTCCATTTCTTCTCCCTGGTGGCGCGCGCCATGCGCCAGATCCTGATCAGCCGCGCCCAGGAGAAGAGCCGCCTCAAGCGCGGTGGGGGAGCGCCCCGTCTCGAGCTCGACGAGGAGTCCGCGGAGCGAGCTCCGGCGCTCTCGCTCGACGAGATGCTGACCCTCCAGGACGGGCTCGAGCGGCTCGCCGCGCGCGATCCCCGGCAGGCCCAGCTGGTCGAGCTGCGTTTCCTCGAAGGGCTCACCGAGGAGGAGATCTCCGCCCTGTTCGGGCTCTCGGTGCGCACCGTGCGCAGGGAGTGGAGCCGCGCGCGCGCCTTCCTCGAGCAGTCCCTGGGCCGGGCCCCCGCCGACTCCGCCTGAGCGCGGCGCGCCCGGGTCAGGAGCCGGGGCGGAGGTGGCGGTCGAAGAACTCGGTCATGCGCTCGTAGAAGTGGCGGTTGGCGGCCGGTGCGAAGCCGTGCTTCTGGCCCGGATAGGAGGCGTCGTCGAACGGCTTGCCGGCCTCGATCAGCCGCGCCACGAGGGCGGTCGAGTTCTCGGGGTGGACGTTGTCGTCGGCGGCGCCGTGGACGAGGAGCAGGGCGTCGGCGAGCGCGGCGGCGGCGTGGACGGGGGAGGAGTCGCGGAAGCCCTCCGGGTTCGACTCCGGCGTGTCCAGGTAGCGCTCGGTCCAGATCGAGTCGTAGAGCCGCCAGTCGGTGACCGGCGCGCCGGCCACCGCCGCCTTCCACGTCCCGGGCCGGTGCAGGATCGAGTAGAGCGTGTTGAACCCGCCCCCGGACCAGCCCCACAGCCCGAGCCGGCCGGTGTCCGCCCAGCCCTGGGACGCGAGCGCCGCGACTCCGGCGAGCTGGCCGGCCAGCTCGAGCGGGCCCATCCGGAGGTGGATGCGGTCCTCGCCGCGCTGGCCGAAGGCGAGCGAGGCCTCGTTGTCGATCATGAACACGGCGTAGCCGCGCGTCGCCATCCAGCGGTGCCAGAGGCCGCGCCCGCCCTCCCAGCGGTCGACCACGACCTGGGATCCCGGTCCGCCGTAGTGATAGGTGATCACCGGCCGGCGGGTTGGCGGTGGATCGCCGGCGGGCGCGATCCAGCGCGCCGGGAGCCGCGCGCCGTCCGGACCGGGCAGCTCGAGGAACTCCCAAGCGGGCAGCGCGGCGAGCTCGGCCGGGAGCTCGACGCCGCCGGGCAGGACCGCGGCGAGCGTGCCCGCGTCGCGCAGGGTGCGCACCACCGGGTGCGCCGCGTCGCTCCACTCGTGCAGCCAGCGATCGCCCGCCGGCGCGACGCGCGCCGAGCTCCAACCCGAGCCGTCGGCGAGCGGGCGCGCGGCGCCGCCGTCGAGCGGCAGGGCCAGGACCTGCCGTCCGCACGCGCCCAGGGGCCGGTCGCGGCGCCAGGCGGTGACCACCACCTCGCGCGTGCCGCCCAGCAGTCCCTCCGATGCGTCGAGCACCCAGGGTTCGGGCAACAGGTCGGCGATCCTGCGGCCCTCGCGGTCGTAGCGGGCGAGGTCGCGCCAGCCGGAGCCCTCGTCGCTCCACAGAAAGCCGCCGTCGGGGAGGAAGAGGAAGTCGTCGGCGAGATCGACCCAGGTCGGGGCGCTCTGCGCGGCAGCCGGCCGGCAGATGGTGGTGGCCGGATCGCAGAGCAGCAGGTCGAGCCGCGTCTGGTCACGATTCAGGCGCTCGACTGCGATCGCGTCGCCGTCCGGCCTCCAGGCGACGCGCGCCAGGTACGACGTCGGATCGGCGCCGGTGGCGAGCGTGCGCGTCTGACGCCGCTCGACGTCCACCACTCTCACCGAGACCAGCGCGTTCGCCTCGCCCGGGCGCGGGTACTTCTGCCACCGGACCTGCGCCTCGCCGTCGCGCTGGGTGAGGATCGGGTGGGATGGGACGCCGCGCACGTCGAAGCGGTAGTAGGCGAGCGCGTTGCCGTCCGGCGACCACCAGAAGCCGGCGAAGCGGCGGTTCCAGATCTCCTCCCAGTAGACCCAGTCGGTCCTGCCGTTGAGGATCTCGTCCTCGCGGCCGTCGTCGGTCAGGCGCGTCTCCCGGCCGCTCGCGAGGTCCAGCACCCAGAGGTCGGCCGCGCGCGAGAAGGCGATCCGGCTGCCGTCGGGAGAGAACGCCGCCCCCTCCTCCTCGGCTTCACTGCGCGTCAGGCGGCGCGCGCTGCGCGTGCCCGGGGACCAGAGGAAGAGGTCGCCGCCGACCGTGAGCAGGAGGTCGGTGGCGCCGGGCCGGAACGAGAAGCGCTCGACGGCGGCGGGCCTCGGGGGCCGCTCGGCGGCGGCCGCGAGCGGGCCCGCTGCCTCGCTCAGCTCATCGGCGAAGACCGTCCAGAGCTCGGCGCCGCCCGCGGCGTCGAAGGCCTTGACGCCCTTGCGCTCGCCCTCGCGCCAGGCGCCGGCGAGCGCCTTGCCGTCCGGGCTCCAGACCGGCGCCGACAGACGGGGCTGGAGCGCCGGATCGAAGAGCGCGGCGAGCGGCAGCTCGGCGCGCGCGGTCCCGGCGCTCGCCAGCAGGATGGGGACGAGCGCTGCGGCGGCGACGGCGAGCGATCGGCGCATGGGTCTCCCCCTCCTCGTCGCGACGCGAACGGGCGGCCTGCGGGCGGCCGCTGGCGGCTCACAGGCGGCCGTAGTTGGGGCCGCCACCGCCCTCGGGCGGCACCCAGGTGATGATCTGGTACGGGTCGGCGATGTCGCAGGTCTTGCAGTGCACGCAGTTGCTGGCGTTGATCTGGAGCCGTCGCCCGGCGGGCTGCGAGCTGTCCGGCACGATCTCGTAGACCGCCGCCGGACAGAAGCGCGTGCACGGATTGGCGAACTCGCGCACGCATTGATCGACGCAGATCGAGAGGTCGGCGACCTGCAGGTGGACGGGCTGGTCCTCCTCGTGCGTGGTGCCCGACTGGTAAACGTCGGCGAGGCGGTCGAAGACGAGCTCGTCGTCGGCGGGCAGCGGCGCGGCCGGACGGTAGTCGCGGCGCTCGGCGTCGAGCCTGCGCATGCGCTCGTGGCCGGGCCCGGCGTGGAGCCGGTCGAGCACGCCCCAGCCGCGACCGCCCGAGAGGGCCCCCAGCCCGGCGTTGACGAGCGCGTCGAAGCCCCCGCGCTCCCAGCCCTGATGGAAGTTGCGGCTCTTCCAGAGCTCCGCGCGCGCCCAACTCGCCTCGAAGCGCGCCGGGTAGTCGCGCCCGGCCTCGGCGAGCGGCCGACCCGCCACGGCGGCCGCGAACACCGACTCCGCCGCCAGCATCCCGGACTTCATCGCCAGGTGGATGCCCTTGAGGCGCTGGCTGTCGAGGAACCCGCCCGAGTCCCCGAGCAGGCAGAAGCCGTCGCCGCCCAGGCGCGGCATCGCCCAGTAGCCTCCTTCGGGGATCGCCTTGGCACCGTAGTAGGCCATGCGGCCGCCGGCGAGCAGGCGGCGCAGCTCGGGATGGGTCTTGAAGCGCTGGAACTCGAGGTGGGGATCGGTCCAGGGATTCTCGTAGTCGAGGCCCACCACGAGCCCGACGATGAGCTGCCGGTCGCGCATGCCGTACACGAACCCGCCGCCGTAGTGCTCGGGCCAGAGCGGCCAGCCCATCGAGTGCCAGATCTCGCCGGCTTCGAAGCGTCCAGCGGGCAGCTCCCAGATCTCCTTGAGCCCGATCGCATAGACCTGCGGATTGCGTCCCTCGGTCAGGCCGAGGCGCGCCTCGAGCTGGCGCGCGAGCGTGCCGCGCGGCCCTTCGCCGAGCAGCGTGACCTGGGCGCGCACGTCCACGCCGGGCTCGAAATTGGGCTTCGGCCGGCCGTCCTTGCCGACGCCCCGGTCGCCGGTGCGCACGCCGGCCACGCGGCCGTCCTCGACCAGGATCTCGCGGCCGGCGAACTCGCAGAACAGGTCCACGCCGAGGCTCTCCGCCTCCTTCGCCATCCACTTCACCAGCTTGCCGAGCGAGGCGACGTGGCAGCCGCGGTTCCTGAGCTGCGGCGGCTCGGGCAGCGAGAGCGCGCGCCGCTCGGTCAGCCACCAGAGATGCTCGCGGCCGACCGGAGCCTCGAACGGGATCTCGTCCAGCCGCTCCGGGAAGAGCTCGCGCAACGCCCGCGGATCGACCACTGCGCCCGAGAGCGCGTGGGCGCCGACCTCAGCGCCCTTCTCGAGCACGGCGATCGAGAGCTCGAGCGGCCGCGGGGCGGTCGCGTTGTGGGCCTTGAGCAGCCGGGCGAGGTGGCAGGCACCAGCCAGGCTCGCGGGCCCGGCGCCGACGAACAGGACGTCGAGATCGAGGATTTCGCGTTCGCGGGTGGGCATCGCGCGCGGATGGTAGCACTGGCCGCCGCGGGCACACCCCGCCGGGCGGGGCGCGGCGCGCGGCCCCGTCCTACCATCCGGGCATCATGAATTCTCCCAGCGTGCGCCGGGTGATGACGCCGTTCCCGTGGTCGATCGAAGCCTCCCGCGCGGTCGAGGAAGCCTGGCAGATGATGGCCGAGCACGGCATCCGCCACCTTCCGGTGACCGAGTCGGGCGAGCTCATCGGACTGGTCTCCGGGCGGGACCTCGGCCTCGCCATGGACGTGCGGCTGGGCACACCGAGGGCGCGCGGTATCACCGTGGGCGACCTGTGCGAGCGCGACCCGTTCGTGGTCGACCTCGGCACTCCGGTCGAGACCGTGGCACGTCAGATGGCGGAGCGCCGGCTGGGTTCGGCGCTGGTGACCCGGCAGGGCAGGCTGGTGGGGATCTTCACCACCACCGACGCCTGCCGGCTGCTCGCCGACGTGCTCGGCGGCCGCCGTCCCGAGAGCGACGAGATCGCCTGAGGCCCGCCTCGGGGCCGGCCGGACGGGGCTCCCTCAGATCAGGTGCCGCCAGCCCTGCAGGAGCTGGGTGTAGTTCGCCCGCTCGTAGATCGACGGGTCCGCGCAGCGCTCGAGGGAGAGGCTGCCGCGCACCGCGTCGAGCTGGTCGTGACCGTGCGCGGCGAGCCAGCGCGCCAGCTCCGCCTTCAGGCGGCCGGTCGCCCCGGGTCCCTCGCGCAGCAGCACCGACACGACCTGGATCGCGTCGGCGCCCGCCATCAGCGCCTTGATCACGTCCGTCACGGTGTGCACGCCGCCGCTCGCGGCCAGCGCCACGTGCACCCGCCCGCGCAGGATCGCGAGCCAGCGCAGCCGCAGCAGCAGCTCCGCGGAGTCGGAGAGATGCAGGGCGCGCTCGACCGTCCCGCGCTCGACGTCGAGATCGGGCTGGTAGAGGCGGTTGAACAGGACCAGTCCGTCCGCGCCCGCGGCGGCCAGGCGGTCCGCGAAGTGGGCGAGCGAGGTATAGAAGGGGGAGAGCTTGACCGCCAGCGGCAGGCGCACTTCGGCGCGCACGGCGCGCACCATCTCGAGCGTCTCGAACTCGACCTCCTCGGCGGTGCGCTGCGGGTCGGTGGCCAGCCGGTAGACGTTGAGCTCGAGCGCGTCGGCGCCCGCCTGCTCGATGAGCTTCGCGGCTTCGAGCCAGTAGCCCAGGGTGGTGCCGTTGAGCGAGGCGATCACCGGCACGCCGACCGCCTGCTTGACGGCCAGGAGCTGGTCCAGATAGCGATCCGGGCCGAGCCGGAACTCGGTCGGATCCGGCCGCAGCGGGTCGGCGACCGTGGGCTCCCCGGCCTCCGCGCCGGCCTGCGCCGGATCTCCGGCGATCTGCTCTTCGAAGAGCGAGTGCATCACGATGGCAGCCGCACCGCCGTCCTCGAGCCGGCGCACGACATCGAGGTCGTCGACCAGCGGCGACGCGCCGACCACGATCGGGTGCTCGAGATCGAGACCGAGGTAACGGGTGCGCAGGTCCATGGGCGACCTCCGGGGCTGCCGCCCCGATCTTCGCCGCGCCGCGCGCGGGGCCGCACCCCCCGTCGGGGTGGCCCATTTCGCTCCGGCGCGCGCCAAGCTCACCTCGCCGCCCGCAGGGCGCCGCGCCGGGGTACCGCCGAGAGGCCGGGCCCGAGGTCGGGGCGCCCGCCGAACCGCTGTCCGAGGAGGAGACCCGTGAAGCTGGTACCGACCGTCCTGTGCGCCTCGATGCTCGCCGCCGCCGCCGCGCGCGGCGAAGAGGGAATGTGGATGCCCGCCCAGATCCCGGACCTGGCGCCTGAGCTCGCCGCCGCGGGCATGGAGCTCGATCCGGCCCGGCTCGCCGACCTGACCGGCGACCCGATGGGCGCGGTGATCTCGCTCGGCGGTTGCACCGCTTCGTTCGTCTCGCCCGAGGGGCTGATCGTCACCAACCACCACTGCGTCTATGGCTCGGTCCAGTTCAACTCGACTCCCGAGCGCGACCTGATCCAGAACGGCTTCCTCGCCGCGACGCGGGCCGACGAGCTGCCTGCGGCTCCGGGCAGCTACGTCTACGTCACGACCGGCATCCGCGACGTCAGCGCGGAGGTCCTGGGCGGCCTCGAGCCGGGCGTCGAGGACGCCGAGCGCGCGCGCCGCGTCGAGCGCCGCGAGCGCGAGCTGGTGGACGCGTGCGAGGCGCCGGGCGGGCGGCGGTGCCGGGTCGCCAGTTTCTACGAGGGATCGCTGTTCCTCGAGGTCACCCAGCTCGAGATCCGCGACGTGCGCCTGGTCTACGCGTCCGCGGAGGGGATCGGCAACTTCGGCGGCGAGACCGACAACTGGATGTGGCCCCGCCACACCGGCGACTTCGGCTTCCTGCGCGCCTACGTCTCGCCCGGCGGCCAGCCCGCCGACCCGTCGCCCGACAACGTGCCCTACCGTCCTGAGCACTGGCTCAAGGTCGCCACGAAGGGCGTGCAGCCCGGCGACCTGGTCTGGATCCCGGGCTATCCGGGCAGGACCTACCGCTACCGGACCGAGGTCGAGGTCGCGAGCGCGCGCGAGTTCACCATGCCCGCCTACGTGCGCCTGGCGAAGGACCTGATCGCGATCCTGGAGCGCGAGAACCAGCGCGGCAAGGCGGTCGAGATCGCCAACTACGGGCGCATCCGCGGCTACGCCAACGCGATGAAGAAGTACGAGGGGATCCTGCTCGCCTCGCGCGACGGGTCGCTGGAAGCGCAGCGCGCCGAGCGCGAGCGGCGGATCGCCGCCCTGCTCGCGTCCGATCCCGCGCTCGCCGTCGAGCTCGGCGATCCGGTCGCCGCGCTCGCCGCCCTCGACGCCGAGAAGCGCAGCACCGAGCGCCGCGACCAGGTGCTGGACGCGCTCACCCGCTTCGGATCCGTGATGCTGTCGCAGGCGACCACGCTCTGGCGCCTGGCCGAGGAGCGGCCGAAGCCGGACCTCGACCGCGAGGACGCCTATCGCGACCGCGACCGCTCGCGCCTGATGCAGGGCATCGCGCGCGCCCAGCGCTCGATCGAGGCGGGCAGCGACCGCGCCGGCCTGCGCCACGTGCTCGGCCTCGCGGTCGAGCTCCCCGCCGGCCAGCGCATCGCGGCGCTCGACGAGCGCCTGGCCGCGACCGGCAAGGCGACCGACGGCGAGCGCATCGAGGCGTTCCTGGACGGGCTCTACGCGGGCACCCGCACGGCCGAGCTCGAGGTGCGCCGGGCGATGGCCAAGGAGAGCACCGAGCAGCTCGCGGCACGCGGCGACTCGATGATCGACTTCGCCCGCGCGCTCGCCCCGGTCGCGGCCGAGCGGCGCGCGCGCGACCGCGCGCTCGAGGGCGCGGCGCTGCGCGTCCGGCCCGCCTACATGAAGGCGCTCCAGAAACTGGCGAACGGCCGGCTCTATCCGGACGCCAACTCGACGCTGCGCTTCACCTGGGGCAAGGTGTCCGGCTACCAGCCGCGCGACGCGGTCGCCTACGCGCCGCGCACGACGCTCGCCGGAGTGCTGGAGAAGGCCACGGGCGAGGAGCCGTTCCACGCTCCCGCTGCGCTGCTCGCCGCCGCCAGGACGATCCCGCCCGGCTATCTCGACCCGGCGCTCGGCAGCGTTCCGGTCGACTTCCTCTCGACCTGCGACATCACGGGCGGCAACTCGGGCTCGCCGACGCTCAACGGCCGCGGTGAGCTGGTCGGGCTGGCCTTCGACGGCAACTGGGAGGGCATGGTCTCCGACTACCGGTTCGACCCGGACGTGGTGCGTACCATTCACGTCGACGCCGTCTACATGCGCTGGGTGATGGACGAGGTCGATCGCGCCCACGGCCTGTTGCGCGAGATGGGCCTGCCGGTGCTGACCGACAACTGACGGCGGACGGAATCAGCGGCCGCGCCGGAGAGCGAGCAGGCCGCCGAGGACGAACAGCGCGCCCCAGAGCAGGGGCGGGCCGCCGAAGGCGGCGAGGATGGCACCCGCCACCAGGCAGAAGCCGGCGAACATCGTGCCGCGCATGCCCGCGAACGGGTTCTCGGCCGGCTTGGTGGTCGCCTGCTCGAGCGCGCGCAGCCCGGCGGTGACCAGCATCGGGAGCTTGACCAGCGTGTCGATCAGCTCGGGGGCGCCGTGCAGGCCCTCGCGCGCGAGCCG
>JAFNAE010000220.1 GCA_017860005.1 Acidobacteriota bacterium
CAACGCGCTCGACCGCGCGGCCGGCTGGTTCGCCGCGGACGGCGCGGCGCTCTCGCTGCTGATCGAGACCGAGGCGCTGCCGCCGGCGGCGGCGGCGGCGCTCGAGCGCGACCTCGGCGCGCACGCCGCGGCGGCGCCGGCCGGCCTCGCCGCGACGCTGGTCGGCACGCGCAGCCTCGAGCACGCGCTCGACGCCTCTTCGCGCGAGATCGGATCCGTCTTCTTCCCGCTTCTGGTGGGGCTCGCGCTCGCCCTGCTGGCGGCGACCTTCCGCGACCTCGCCGGCGTCGCGGTGCCGCTCGCCTGCGTGGCCTGGATCGAGCTGGTCGTGCTGGGCGCGCTGGGCTGGGCGGGCGTGCGCATGAACCTCGTGCTCGCCGTGCTGCCGCCGCTGTTGTTCGCGATCGCGCTCGCCAGCGCGCTCCACGTCCAGATCCCGGTGCGCGCGCGCGAAGCGGCCGGCGAGACTCCGGCCGCGGCGCTCGCCGCCGTCTACCGCGACAAGAGCCGCGCGCTGCTCTGGACCTCGGCGACCACCGCCGCCGGCTTCGCCTCGCTCGCGATCTCGCCGGTGCCGCCGGTGGCGGCTCTGGGCCTCGCGGCGACCTTCGCCGTGGTCGTGCTGGGCGCCGGCATCTTCCTCTTCCAGCCCGCCCTGCTCGCCACCCTGCGCGGCAGCCGGGCGCTCCCGGAGCGAGCACTCGAGGAGGCGCTCGAGCGCGCCGGCCGGCGACTGGCGCTAAGCGCGGCGCGGCGGCGCCGGGCCGTGCTCGCGGCGGGCGCCCTGCTCGGCGTCGCGGCCGTGGCCGGCCTGCCGCGCCTCGAGCGCGAGAGCGATGCGTTCGCCTATCTGGCCGCGGACCATCCGACGCGGCGCGCGGCCGAGCGGCTCGAGCGTCTCGGCATGGGCTTCGCGACCCTCGAGCTGTTGCTCGAGGCGCCGGCGGGGAGCGCGTCGCTGCGTGAAGCTGCGGCGATGACGGCGGCGGCCGGGCTCGGCCGCCGCCTGCGCGCGCTGCCGGGCGTGCTGGGCGCCCTGGGCGCCGGCGAGCTGGTCGAGGACGTCGCCGCCGCCTCGCCCTTCGCCGCCCTCGCCGCGTCTCCCGAGGAGCTCGTGCCCGGCGCGCTCGAGCTGCTCGGGGAGAGCGGCGAGGGCCGGCGCGCGCTCGACCGCTTCGTCTCCGCGGACGGGCGCGCCGCGCGCCTGACCCTGTTCGTGCGCCACGGCGGCTACGAGGCGATCGAGACGATCGCGACCGCGGCCGAGGCCGAGGGCCGGCGCGCCTTCCCGGGTGCCCGCGTCGAGGCGAGCGGACAGCTGCGCGTGCTGCTCGGCCTCCACCGCTCGCTGCTGGCGACGCTCGGCGGCTCGCTGGCGCTCATGGCGGCGGTGCTGCTGGGGACCTTCGCGGCGCTCCTCCGGCGCGCGGGCGCCGCGCTCGCGGCGCTCGTGCCCACGGCCTGGCCGGTGGCGCTGGTGCTGGGCGGGATGGCGTGGGCGGGGGTGCCGCTCGACGTCGCGACGGTGATGGTGGCGTCGATCGTCTCCGGCCTGGGCGTCGACGCCTCGATCCACGTCCTCGCCCGTCCGCGCGAACGGGCTCAGGAGGCCGGGACGCGCGCGGCGGTGGCCGAGGGCGCCGCGCGCGCGGCGCCGGCGCTGCTCGTCACCGGCGCCATCCTGTGCACGGGCTTCGGAGTCTGCGCGCTCTCCGAGTTCATGCCGATCGCGCGCTTCGGCGCGCTCTCGGCAGCGGCGATCGCGCTCTCGGTGGTCGCGGCCCTCGTGCTCCTGCCGGCGCTGTTCGCTCGGGACTGAGGACGGCACGGCGCCGGCCGCGGGGAGCGCGCTAGCCCGGAGCGCCGCGGCCGGCGAGCCAGAGGTCGGCGGCGATCGCCGCCAAAAGCCAGATCGAGAGCAGGCCGTTGGCGGTGAAGAACGCCGCGTCGAGGCGGGACAGGTCGCCGGGCCGGACCAGCGCGTGCTGGACGGCGAGCAGCGCCGCGCAGCCGGCGACCCCGACCCAGTACGCCGCGCCGAGGCCGGGCGCGTAGAGGAACGGCAGCGCCGCGAGCAGGGCGAGCGTGGCGACGTGGAGCAGGCCCGAGATCCAGAGCGAGGCGGTGACGCCGAAGCGCGCGGGGATCGAGAACAGGCCGGCGCGGCGGTCGAACTCCCGGTCCTGGAGCGCGTAGAGGATGTCGAAGCCCGCCACCCAGGTGACCACGGCGGCGGCGAGCACCACGGGCGCGACGGCGAGGTCGCCGGCGACCGCGATCCAGGCGCCGAGCGGAGCGCCGGCCAGGGCGACGCCGAGCAGCAGGTGCGAGCCCCAGGTGAAGCGCTTGGCGTAGCTGTAGCCGAGCAGGATCGCGATCGCGAGCGGCGAGAGGGCGAGGCAGAGCGGGTTCAGGCGCCAGGCCGCCAGCACGAGGAGCGCGAGCGAGCCGGCGACGAACGCGGCCACGAAGCCGGGGCTCACCCGGCCCGCGGGCAGGGCCCGGGTGGCGGTGCGCGGGTTGGCGGCGTCGAGGGCGCGGTCGGCCAGCCGGTTGAAGCCCATCGCCGCCGAGCGCGCGCCGACCATGGCGACCAGGATCCAGCCCACGGTCGGAGCCGCGGGCCAGCCGCCCCCCGCGAGCAGCATGCCGGCGAGCGCGAACGGCAGCGCGAAGAGGGTGTGCTCGAACTTGATCATTTCGAGCACGACGCGCAGACGCTCGAAGCGAGGCATCGGCGCGCGACTCTACCGCGCCGGCGCGCCGGGCGCCGTCCTCGAGGCACGCTGGATGCGCCCGCGCGGGGCGCGCGACCCTACGGCACCGCCGACGACCAGGCGACGGTCGAGCCGGTCTCGAAGCCGTCCGCGAAGATGAGCGGCGAGCCGGTCGAGAAACCGTAGTACTCGGGGGTGGTCAGGATCGTGGTGTCGTCGACCTGGCGGCCGCCCCAGACCCAGACGCCGGGCAATCCGCCGCCGCCGGGCCCGAAGGGCAGGAAGGCGCCGGCATGGTTGCGCCGCGCCAGGTTGAGATCCGGGAAGGTCTGGTCCCAGCTGTTCGACGCCACGTCGAAGAGCAGCGACTCGGCGAGCTCCGTGGGCCACTGGCCGCACCCGGCGACCACGATCTGCCCGGCGAGCTCGTAGCCGGAGGCGGTGTCGAAGCCGGTGGCGCGCATCTCGTCGCAGGCGAGCGGCAGGTCGGCCACGCCGGCGTCGTCCCAGGCGAGCACGGCCTGGGTCGTGTCGAGCCGCTCGACCCGGGCGCGGGCGAACAGGTTCGCGCCGTCCCAGGTGGCGCCGCCGATGGCGTAGATGATGCCGTCCACCACGGCGGTGCCGTGGTAGCTGCTCGCCTCGGACAGGTTGGGTCCGGTCGTCCAGCGCGCACCGTCGGCCGCGTCGATGTCGAAGATGTAGGTCGCCGCCGACATCGCCGTGGCGTCGAAGCCGCCGAAGACGTAGGCGAGGCCGTCCACCACCTCGACGCCACCTGGCGAGGTCGCGAGCGGCAGCGGGTCGGCCGCAAAGAGGCGCGTCTCGTCGGTCGCGGGGTAGTAGGCCTGTACGGTGGTGACCACACCGCCGGCGGTCTGGCGGCCGCCGAAGAGCACGAACGCCTCGGCGCCGGTAGCGTCGAAGATGCGGGCGATCTGGTAGTTCGAGACCGGCGTCGGCATGTCGCGGCCGGTGTCGGCGTAGACGCCGGAGATCGGGTCCCAGGACCAGACCGAGCCGTCCGTGTCGGGGGTGATGGCGCTCGACAGTCGGCCGCCGAGGAAGTAGACCCTGCCGGTCGACAGCGAGTACTCGGCGTCGAAGCGGGTGAAGGCGAACGGCGTGGCGGGCGCGGTGGTCCAGGTCTGGGCCCCGGCGGCCGACGGCGCGCCGGTGGCCAGGGCGACGGCGACGATGGTGGCCGCGAGCGCGACGCGGCCGAGGGCGGCGACGCTGCGCAGCGGCTGGGGGTTTCCTCGGGCTCGGATCATGTTGGCCTCCCGGTGGTTCCTGGCCGCCCGGATTCGAGCGGAGCCTCCGCGGGAGGGCGCGCGACCGCCGCCGCCTCCGATCCGGGCGCGCGGCGCCGGGGCGGCGCCGGAGGGGCCGGAGGTCGTCGGCGACGGCTCCGGGCGGGCGTCAGGCGTGCTGCCGGGAAACGTACTCCCGCTCCGCCGGCGAGTCAACGCCGGGGTTCTGCGAGGCGCGTTCAGGCGGTCGCCGGCGCCACCGGAGTGACCGCGCCCTCGTTGCGCTCGCCGGTGCGGATGCGCGCGATCGACTCCACCGGCAGGACGAAGATCTTGCCGTCGCCGACCTCACCGGTCGCGGCGGCGCTGCGGATCGCGGCCACGGTGACCTCGACGAACGACTCCGAGACGCCGATCTCGAAGCGCACCTTCTCGACCAGCTCCATCTTCACCGTGGTGCCGCGGTAGGTC
>JAFNAE010000088.1 GCA_017860005.1 Acidobacteriota bacterium
TGGCAGGCGACGCTCGGCGTCGGCAAGGGCGCGCTGGTCGTGCGCGGCCCGGAGGCGAGCCCGGCGTTCCTGGGCGTCGGGTTCATCATCGGCCCCAAGCTCGCGGGCATCAACTTCAGCGGCGGCGTGCTCGCCTGGGGGCTGCTGGCGCCGGCGATCGCCTTCTTCCTGCACTGGCACGACCCGGCGCCGGTGGCCGACTGGGGAAGCGAGATCGTCCGCGTCTGGCGCGACTACGTGCGCCTGATCGCCATCGGCGGCATGCTGGTCGGCGCTTTCTACACGCTCTACAAGATGCGCGCGAGCCTGATCGAGGGCATCACCCGCTCGCTCGCCAACCTGCGCCCGCGGCGGGGCGCGGCCGAGGCCGCCGCAATCAGGACCGACCGCGACCTGCCGATCCAGTGGGCGGTGGCAGGCATCGGCGCGGTCCTCGCGGTCATGGTCTTCGTCTTCCACTGGTTCGCCGGGAGCGCGCTGGCGGCGGTCGTCGCCGCCGCCGTCATGCTCGTCCTCGGCTTCATCTTCGCCGCGGTCTCCGGCTACCTCGTGGGCATCATCGGCGTCTCCAGCAACCCGACCAGCGGCCTGACGGTGACGGTATTGATCAGCGTCGCGTTTCTCATGGTCGTCCTCGGCCTCGAGGGGGCGACCGGCATCGCCGCCGTGCTCGGCGTCGCCGCCTTCACCTGCGTCTCGGTCTCCGTCGCGGGCGAGATGATGCAGGACCTGAAGGCCGGACACCTCCTGGGCTGCACGCCCTGGCGCATGCAGGCCGGCGACATGCTCGGCGTCACGGCCGCTTCGCTCTCCATGTTCCTGGTGCTCGCGGTGCTCCACCTCGGCGACATCAAGGCGGCGGTCGCGACCAGGCTCGGCGAGCTGGAGAGCGGCGGTGTCGCGAGCGTCGAGTACGCGGGCGCCACCGCCGCGCTGGAGCGCCGCGCCTACTCGCTCGCCGAGGTCCGGGCGCTCGCCCCCGAGCTCCAGAACGAGCTGCTCGCCACCAACGCCGGCTTCGGCGGCGCCAAGATCCCGGCGCCCCAGGCGAGCCTCATGGCGGTCGTCTCGCGCAGCATCATGGAGCGCAAGACCGAGTGGATCCTGATCCTGGTCGGCGTCTGCATGGGCCTCTCCTTCATCCTGATGCAGGTCAAGAGCCCGATGCTGGTCTCGGTCGGCATGTACCTGCCGATCGAGACTTCGTTCGCGATCTTCGTGGGCGGCCTGTTCAAGGGCCTCCTCGACCGCGCCGCCGAAGCGGGCAAGTGGAAGAAGGAGACGAAGGAGCGAGCCGAGAACACCGGGACGCTGCTCGCTTCGGGCCTGATCGCCGGCGAAGCGATCATCGGCATCCTCTTCGCGGCCCTCGCCTTCGGCGACGTCGAGCTGCCGCAGGTCTTCGCCCGACCGAGCTATCTGGTGAGCGTCGCGGCGATGGCGCTGATCGGCGCCTTCCTGGTCGCCGTGCCCAGGCGTCAGGCCCGGTCGGGGGACGCCGGTTGATTCGGCGCCGATGATCGGCACCCGCCTCGGCTCCATCGACGGCCTGACCGGGCTCGCGCCGTGAGGAGCGCCGCCGGAGCGGCCGGCGCGCTCGCGCTCGCCACGCTGCTCGCCGGCGCCGCGCCGGGTCCCGCGCGTCCGGACGGATTCGACCGCCAGCACGCCCGGCTCGACGCCCACGCCGTCCTGCCCGCCCTGACCTTCCGGTCCGGATCGCCGCCGTCGGGGGCGTTCCTCACCGCGGCCGAGCGCGCTGCGGCGGCCGCCAACGGCATCGCCGGCCCGGCCCACGGGCCCTACTTCGAGGCGCAGGCGGTGCAGGGGATCTCGAGCATGGTGCCCGCCGGGAGCGGAACCTGGTGGGCACTCGCCGACAACGGCTACGCCTGGCGCGACAATTCCGCCGACTGGCAGCTCGTCGTCTACCGGCTCGACCCGCGCTGGGGCGAGCCGGGCGGCCCGCGGCTGCTCGAGACCGTCCTCCTCCGCGATCCCGATCGCCAGATCCCCTGGACGATCGTCTGCGACCCCGAGCGTGGCACGCGCCTGCCCGGCCTCTCCTTCAACGTCCTGCCGCCCCCGCCGGCCGCCTGCGGCGGCGATGCCTCGGCGCGCCTGCTGACCGGATTCGATCTCGACCCGGAGTCGTTGGTGCTCGCCCCCGACGGCACGTTCTGGATCAGCGAGGAGTTCGGGCCCTTCCTGCTCCACGTCGCCGCCGACGGCCGGCTGCTCGAGCCGCCGGTCGCGGTGCCCGGAGTCCGGTCGCCGCAGAGCCCGTTCCTCGACCTCGGCGGCCGGTCGGGCCGCGAGCGTCCGACGATCGCGGCCAGCCGCGGCTTCGAAGGTCTGGCGATCGGCCCGGACGGCGGGACGCTGTACGCGCTGCTCGAAGGGGCGGTGGCGGGCGACGACGCGCAGGACCTGCGTATCTACGTCTACCGTGTCGCCGAGCGGAGGTTCGACGACGCCTTCCTGCGCCTCCGGCTCGAGGCGCCCTCCCAGCAGGTGGACCTGGAGAAGGCGATCGACACGCGCGGCGCCCGCGTCTACCCCGACGCGTTCCCTGCCCCGCCGGGACCGCTCTCGATCGGCGAGCTCAAGGCCGTCAACGACCACCAGTTCCTGGTCATCGAGCGCGACAACCTCGGCGACGACGAGCGCACGCCCCGCTTCAAGAAGATCTTCCTGCTCGACGCCGCGGGCGCCGCCGAGCGCGGCGGTTACCTCGCCAAGTCTCTGCTGCTCGACCTGCTCGCCCTGCCCGACCCGCAGGGGATCGGCGGCGACGGCGACTTCTTCCGGCTGCCGTTCTACACCATCGAGTCGGTGCACGTGGTCGACGAGAGGACGCTCCTGATCGCCTCCGACAACAACTTCCCCGGCTCGAACGGGCGCGCGCGCAGCCGCAGCGGCGACCGCCGGGGACCGCTCGCGGCCGACGCCTCGGAGCTCGTCCTCGTGCGCCTGGGAACTCGGCTCGACGTCGACCGCCGCCTGCTGGCTCCGGCCGCGCGCTGAACGGCCGGCGTTCCGGAGCCCGCGCGGTGGCCGCCCGCCGGTCGAGTCCGGGACCTCAGGTCACCCGGACCACCACCAGCGTCGTGTCGTCGTGCCGATCGGAGCCCCTGGCGAAGCGGGCGACCTCTTCGACGAACGCCTGGAGAATCTGGCGCGCCGAGAGCCGCCCGGCCGGCCGTGACGCGAGCCACGAGCGCATCGCCTCGTAGCCGTACTGCGCGCCGGCGCGGCTGGTCGCCTCGGGCGCGCCGTCGGTGTAGAAGAGCAACACGTCGCCGGGGGCGAGAGCGACCTCGCGGCTCCGGTACTCGGTGGCCGGGAAGGGTCCGAGCGGCAGCGTCGGCCCCGCGGCTTCGATCTCCTCCACCCGCTCGCCCCGCCGGAGCAGGGGGGGACAGACGCCGGCGTTGACCAGCTCGAGCACGCGCCGCACTGGCTCGATCCGCGCCAGGCAGAGCGCCGCGAACAACGGCCTCTCCAGCTTGCGGTGGACCGAACGGTTGACGCGCGTCATCACCTCGGCCAGCGGAGCGCCGGCGCGCAGCTGCGCGTGCGCCATCCCGCTCGCCATCGCCGCCGCCATGGCCGAGCGCATGCCCTTGCCCGCGACGTCGCCGATCACGATGCACAGCGACGCGGGCTCGCCGTCCAGCCAGACGTAGTCGAAGAAGTCGCCTCCGACTTCGTTCGCCGGGACGCAGATCCCGGCGATCTCGAAGCCCGCGAGCTCGGGGTCGGCGTGCGGCATGATCGCCATCTGCGCGTCGTGCGCGGCTCTCAGCTCCGCGCGCAGGCCGATCGCCCGCGCGTGGCGGGCCCACGCGAGCGCGACCAGACCCACCGCGAGCGTGAGCGCGAGCGCGCGGAACCACCACGTCGCCCACAACGGCGGCAGGACCCGGATCGCGAGCTGGGCGCCCTGCTCGTTCCAGGCGCCGTCCGGATTCGCGGCCTGCACTCGGAAGACGTAGTCGCCCGGCGAGAGGCGCGTGAAAGTGGCTGAACGGCGCTCGGCGCGCGCGTCGATCCACTGGTCGGAGAATCCATCCAGCCGGTAGCGGAACAGGTTGCGCTCGGGCGCCGCGAAGTGGAGCGCGGCGAACTCGAGGGTGACGACGTCTTGCCGGTAGGCGAGCTGGATCGCCGCCGTGTACTCGATCGGGCGGGCGAGCACCGCCGGGCCGCGGAGCGGCTGGCCCGCCGCCAGGGACTGGTTGAACAGCTGCAGATCCGTGATCACCACCGGAGGCGGATCCTCGTTGAGCACGATCTCGGCGGGGAAGAACGAATTGAAGCCGTGGATACCACCGAAGAACATCTCGCCGCGCGGGCTCTCGAAGTGGGCGCCGCCGTTGAACTCGTCGCTCTGCAGGCCGTCGCGGGCGTTGAAGGTGTGGAAGCTCCCGTTGGCCGGATCGAAGCGCGAGATGCCCCGATTGGTGCTCATCCAGAGCCGGCCCGCGTCGTCCTCGAGGATGCCGTAGACGGAGTCGCTGGGCAGGCCGTCGTCGATCGTGTAGCGGCGGAAGCGGCCGGTGGCGCGCTCGAAGCGGGCGATGCCGCCACCGTAGGTCGCGATCCAGAGCTCCCCAGCGCGCGACTCGTGCAGGGCGAAGACGAAATCGCTGCCGATCGTGCCGCGGTCGCGCGCATCCGCCCGGTAGGTCGTGAATCGGCCCCGCTCGCGATCGAGCCGGGAGAGGCCGCCCCCCTGGGTGCCGACCCAGAGCTCGCCGCGGGAGTCCTCGAACACCACCCGCACGTAGTCGTTCGGCAGGCTGGCCGGGTCGCGCGGGTCGTGCCGCAGGTGGAAGAAGCGCCCGCGCTCCCGGTCGAGCCGGTCGAGCCCTCCTCCGTAGGTGCCGATCCAGAGATTTCCCCGCCGGTCCTCGTAGACCGTCCGCAGTTCGTCGTGGGCGATCGACGCGGGGTCCGCGGGGTCGTGCCGGTGGTGCTCGAAGCGCCCGGTCGCGCGGTCGAACCGGTCGAGGCCGCCGCCGTGGGTCGCGATCCAGAGCTCGCGCCGCCGGTCCTGGTAGACGTAGCGCACCGTGTCGTGGGCGAGGCTCGACGGATCCCGGGGGTCGTGGCGGAAGTGGCGGATCTCGCCCGCCGCGCGGTCGATGCGGTTCAGGCCGCCGCGGTCGGTACCGACCCAGAGGACGCCGGTCTCGTCCTCGAGGATCGACCAGACGATGTCGTGGCTGAGCGAACCGGGGTCGCTCGGGTCCTGGCGCACGGTGGCGAACTTCTTGCGCCCGAGGTCGAGCTTGTTCAGGCCGCCGCCGTAGCTGCCGATCCAGAGCACCCGCGAGCGGTCTTCGAACAGCGAGAGCAGGCGATCGGTCGACAGGCTGCGTGGGTTCGCCGGATCGTGGCGGAAGGTTTCGAAACGCCCGCGCGCGCGGTCGAGCCGGGCCAGCCCGCCGCCGTCGGTGGCCACCCAGAGGCGCCCCTCGTGGTCCTCGGCGAGCGCCATGACGCGGTCGTCAGAGAGCGCCGACGGATTCCGCGCCTCGGCCCGGAAGAGGGTCGCGCGGCCGGTGGCGCGGTCGAGGCGTGCGAGGCCGCCGCCGAACAGGCCGACCCAGAAACCCCCGTCGCGGTCCTCCGCGATCGCCTGCACCCAGGGGTGCGGCAGTGCGGACGGATCCCGGGGATCGACCGGGAAGCGGGCGAACGCGTGCCGCTCCCGATCCCAGCGATGGAGGCCGCCGGCGGCCGTTCCCACCCACAGCGTCCCGGCGCGGTCCTCGTGGAGGACCCGGATGTCGCCGTCGGCGAGCGCGCCGGAGTCGGCCGGATCGGCGCGCAGGTGCTCGAATCGCCCCGTCGCCCGGTCGAGACGGTCGAGGCCGCCGCCCTGGGTGCCGATCCACAGCGTGCCTTCGCGGTCTTCGAGGATCGCCCGCACCGTGTTGGCGGCGAGGCTGGCCGGGTCGGCGGGATCGTGGCGGTAGCGCGTGAATCGCCCGGTCCGTGGCTCGTAGCGATTGAGGCCGCCTTCGAAGGTCCCGATCCAGAGCGCGCCGTCGCGATCCTCGTAGACGCACTTGAGGTCGTTGTAGGAGAGGCTGTTGGGATCGTCCGCGTCGTTGCGAAGGACGGCGAAGCGGTAGCCGTCGAATCGATTGAGCCCGTCCTCGGTGACGAACCAGAGGAAGCCCAGGCGATCCTGGAGCGTGCCCTCGATGATGCTCTGCGAGAGCCCCTGCGGCAGCGACAGGCGCTCGAAGTCCAGTGCCTCGCTCCGGGCGCTGGCGCCGAGAAGGAAACCCGCGGCGACGACCCAGGGGGCGGCGCGGATCCTCATACCAGTTCCTACGTCCGGGTCCGGGCCAAGTTCACCTCCGGCTCCGGCAGGGGAGCGACTTCACGGCAGTGTAGGGCTCTCTTCGCCCCTGCACGCCACCCCGGAGCGCGGTGCCTGAGGGACGACGCCGCGGCGCGCTTGGGTCGGCGCCGGACTCGGGGTAGTGTGCCGACTCGACCCGCTCGAAGACCGCATGACGCCCACGCGCGGCACTCGCCCTGGCCCTGTCGCCGTTTCCGCCGACTTCGGTGAGATCGGGCGGGGCGACCTGTCGCCGACGTGGACACCGAGGGGCGAGAGCGAAGTCGCGGCGGCCCGCGCCGCGGTGTCCGGTCCCACCTACCGGCGATCGGAGGTGACGTCGTGATCTACGCCCGCTTCCTGCGCCTGC
This sequence comes from Acidobacteriota bacterium, assembly GCA_017860005.1. Taxonomy (GTDB): domain Bacteria; phylum Acidobacteriota; class Thermoanaerobaculia; order Multivoradales; family JAGPDF01; genus JACTMI01. The sequence continues at coordinate 6,732 of JAFNAE010000088.1, forward strand.
AGCTGCGCCCCGGCGCCGAGGGGGCGTTCTCCGCCTTCTATCGCGACCGCGTGATCCCCTCGCTCGCCGAGGTCCCGGGCTGTCTCTACGCCGGACTGCTCAGCCCCTGGCGAGGCGAGGACCATCGCTCGTTCACCCTCTGGCGGTCGGCCGAGGACGCGCGCGCCTACGAGGAGAGCGGCCTCTACCACGCCCTGTTGCGCGAGTCGGAGCCGATGCTCTCGAGCCGCACCGCGTGGCGTGTGCGGCTCTCCGACGAGAGCGGCGAGACGACCGCGATCGAGCTGCGCGAGATCCCCGCCGAGGGCTTCGTGGTCGAATCCGAGGAGTCGACGCGCGGGCTCGCCGGCGGCTCGCCGCGCGTCTTCGTGCGCATCGTCTCGATCCAGACGCGGCCCGATCGCCTGCAGGAGTTCGTCGCCCTCTACCGCGAGCAGGTGATCCCGGTGCTGCTCGCACGCCCCGGCAACCGGGGGGCGTTCCTCGCCGAAGGCGCGGGCGACTCGAGCGAGCTGCTCTCGATCTCGCTCTGGGAGCGCGAGGAGGACGCCGTGCGCTACGAGATGAGCGGCGAGTTCGAGCGCCTGACCCACCGCCTGAGCGGCACCTTCGCGCCGCAGCGCCTGTGGAGCTTCGCCCTCGCGGACGGCGGCGACGCCGGCGCGGCCGCGCCCGGCGTAACCAGCTACCACGTCGTCCAGGCCATGCGGCGCAAGCCGGGAGAGGGCGGATGAGCCGGCCGGCGGGGAGCGCCCGCTCGTGACGGCGCCCGGGGAGCTGCGCCTGATGTGCGTGCTCGCCCATCCCGACGACGAGTCGCTGGGCACCGGCGGCCTGCTCGCCGCCGCCGCGGCGCAGGGCGTCGCAACCTACCTGGTGACCGCCACGCGCGGCGAGCGCGGGCGCATCGGTGGCCAGCGACCGGGGCCCGAGGTTGCGGGGCCGATCCGAGAATCCGAGCTGCGCGAGGCCGCGGCGGTGCTGGGCGTGCGCGAGGTCGCGCTGCTCGGCTACCTCGACGGCGACCTCGACCGCGCCGACCCCCGTGAAGCGACGTCGAAGATCGTCGCCCACCTGAGACGCGTGCGGCCCCAGGTAGTGGTGACCTTCCCGCCGGACGGCATCTACGGCCACCCGGACCACGTCGCGATCTCCCAGCTCACCGGCGCGGCGCTGATCGCAGCCGCCGATCCGGGTTTCGCCCCCGCGCCCGGCGTCGCCCTCGATTCCCGGCCCCACGCGGTCGCCAAGCTCTACTGGTTCCACTTCTCACCCTCGTCGTGGGACGGCTACCGCAGCGCCTTCGGAGACCTGGTCGCGCGCGTCGACGGCGTCGAGCGCCGGGTCACGCCCTGGCCCGACTGGGCCCTGACCACCGCCCTGGACGTGCGCGCACACTGGCGGACGGTCTGGCGCGCGGTGCAGTGTCACACCTCGCAGGTCGCCGCCTACTCCCGCCTGGCCGAGCTGCCGCCCGAGCGCCACGAGGAGCTCTGGGGCCGCCAGGTGCTCTATCGCGTCTTCTCGCTCGTCAACGGCGGCCGTGGCCGGGAGGACGACCTGTTCGCGGGGCTCAGGTGAGCGCGCGCCGGAGCACGAGCAGCGTGCGGTCGTCGGCGTAGGGCACACCGCGCACGAAGCCGTCGAGCTCCTCCTCGAGCGCCTGGCGCAGGACGGGCAGCGGATCGCGGGCGTGGCGGACGACGAGCGCCTCGAGCCGGGCGAGCCCGAACTCCTCGTCGTCCGGGTCGACCGCCTCGGTCAGGCCGTCGGTGTAGACGACCACCAGGTCGCCCGGCCCGAGCACGACCTCGGAGCGGCGGAAGGTCGCCGCCGCGAGCAGGCCGAGCGGCGGGCCGGTGGCCTCGAGCCGCTCGCAAGTGCCGTCGGCGCGCACCAGGAGCGCCGGATTGTGCCCGGCGTTGGCCCAGGTCAGGAGGTGGCTCTCCGGATCGAGCCGCGCCACGAAGGCGGTGGCGTACTTCTCCGGCGGAGTGCGCGCGAAGAGCCGGCGCGAGACGCGCACGCAGAGCTCCTCGGGCTCGTGGTCGACCTCGATCGGACCCGCGGAGAGGGCCTCCAGCGAGGCGCCGAGCAGCGAGGCCGCCATCCCCTTGCCCGAAACGTCGGCGATCAGGAATGTGACCGCCCCGCTCTCCGGATGGCGCGCCACCGTGTAGAGATCGCCCGAGACGCCACGCGACGGCACGTTTCCGGCGAGCAGCTCGTAGCCCACGATCTCGGGCAGCTCCGCCGGCAGCAGTGCGAGCTGGATCCGGCGCGCGAGCGCGAGCTCCTGCTCGAGGCGACGGCGCTGCGCCGCCTCCTCCGCGAGGGCGACGTTGCGCAGGTGGAGAGCCGCCACGCCGGCGAGCGAGACCAGCAGCTCGAGCTCGGGCTCGCCGAACTGCCGCACGCGCAGCCGCGACGAGAGCACGATGAGACCCAGCACCCCGTCCGGCACCAGCAGCGGAGCCGCGAGCACGCTGCGCACCCCCGCGTCGAGGATGCTCGCCGCGCCGGCGAAGCGGTCGTCGGCAGGGGCGTCGAGCACGAGCGCGGCGAGCCGTCGCCGCGAGACCTCCTGCACCAGACTGCGCGAGAAGAACACCTGGCCGGGGCCGAGCGACTCGGGACGGGTCACCGCCCGCACCAGCTCGCCCTGGGCGTCGAGCAGGAGGACGGCCGCCTGCTCGGGCCGCAGCTGGCGGAAGACGCGATCGAGGATCAGCTCGAGCAGCACGTCCTGCGACGGCGACTCGGTCAGCGCCTGGTGGACCTCGTTGAGGAGATGGAGGCGTTCCGCGTAGCGCCGCAGCTCCGCCTCAGAGGTCGCGAAAGCCAGATCGCGCTGGCGCTCGAGCATGGAGTCCGCGTCGAGGAAGACCGAGCCGGAGAGCGACTCCGGAGAGGCGGTCGAGGGCACCACGCTGCCGGCTCCCTGGCGCAGCACCAGACGGCTCTCGTCGGAGAGCTCGAGCACGTCGCCCGAGACCAGGCGCGTCGGGCCCTCCAGGGTGCGGCCGTTGAGCCGGGTGCCCCGCCTCGAGCCGAGGTCCTCGACCCAGACGCCGTCGGCGCGCGGCTCCAGCCGGCAGTGCTGGCGCGACACCCGCAGGTCCGCCAGTTGCAGCCCGCACTCGGCGCCGCGACCGACCAGGAGCGGAGCCGCGCCGAGCTCGCGCACCATGCGCAACGCCTGGGGCGACTCCACTTCCAGGAACCAGCCGTTCATGTTGGCGCGCAACCTATCATCGCGGCGCGGTACCGGGCACCTCGCCGCCTCAGTCGAAGACGAACCAGATCTGGGCGAGGCCGGCGAGCAGCCCGAGCACGGCGCCGAGCGCGATCAGGATCCACTCGTCCTCCTTGAAGCAGGGGCGCAGCAGCTCCTGGAACTCCTCCGGAGGCATCTCCTCGATGCGCTCGCGCAGCATGCGCTCGACGACCGCCGCACGATCGTCGTTGAAACGCTCGTCCTCGAGTGGGTCCGCGGTCACCTCCAGCGCCTTGCGCTCGAAGGAGCGCGTAATGCGCTCTAGGTCGCCGGGCGCGATCGCGCTGCGCGCCAGCGGACCCGCCGCCGCGAGCGCCTCGTCCACGACCGGGCGCAGGTGCCGGAAGATGGTCGCGCGCGCCAGCTCGCCGTGCGGCCCGGTGATCATCGAGGCCATGAAGCGGCGCACGGTGAGGATCTCGCGCGTCACGATCCGGCACCAGACGGCGGCGACCTCCTTCTGGCGCTTCAGGAACAGGCCCTGGAGCCGCCACGGGCCAACGCGCACGGGCTGCAGCGGCCGGAACACCAGGTTGAGGGCCAGCCAGTTGGTGGCCCAGCCCACCACCAGGCCGTAGGCGGGCAACTGCCACCGCCCCGGCGCGATCACCCAGGTCGCGAGCTGGACGACGCCGAACAGGAAGCCGAAGTAGAAGCCGGAGTCGATCAGGAAGCGGAACTCGCGCGCACCGGCCTCGAGGAAGAGCCGGTTGAGCAGGGAGCGGTCCTCGACCAGACGACGCACCACCATGTGGCGGAAGTCGAGCAGGTCCTCGAGATGCTCGCCGAAATCGGCCAGCACGTCGCGCACCAGGCGCGGCAGCTCGCGCGCCACCGCGCCGTAGACGCGCTCGCGCAGGTCGCGCGGCGCGCGCTCCCAGGTCTCGCCCTTGCTGGCGATCATGACGTCGTCGGTGTAGTGGCGCAGGCGCGGCGCGAGCACCTGCTCGATGTGGCGAGCGATCACCTCCGGCTCCATGCCCTCGAACAGCTCGGGCACCGAGCCGAGGCGCCGCATCGAGGAGTCGACGAAGATGCGCGCCATCTTCTCGGCCTTGCGCGGGATGATCCCCTGCCAGCCCAGCCAGGGTGGGATCCCCAGGAAACGCAGGGGGTGGAAGGTCATCCGGATCGCGATCCAGTTCGTGAACCAACCGATCACCGCGGCGGTGAGCGGGATCGAGGCCAGCTTCCAGGGTGCGGGGTCGGCGAACAGGAGCTCGAGCATCGGCGGCGGGCGGGGGAACCCGCCCCAACCTAGCACTCGGCGCGGCGCGCCGGCGCGCGCCATCGGGTACCATCGGTAGCACTCGGCGCGGCGCGCCGGCGCGCGCCATCGGGTACCATCGGACCGGACGGCCCTTGCCGCACCGCCGAGCCGCGATGGCGACCGACCCCGCACCCGTGCCCGAGGACGCCGCGGCGTCCGTGTTTCCGCCGCCGCTCCCCGAGTACGAGGTCTACGTCGAGCCCGCCCCCCAGGGCCTGCTGCGCCGCCTGTTCACCACTTACGGCCACGCCCTCGGCCTCGCCTTCGGGGCGCTCGCCTCCCACCTGAGGGAGCTTCCCGACGAGCGCCGCCGCGGCGCTCGCTACCGGCTCGAGAGCGCGCTCAACGGCCTCACCCGCCACCTCGTCGACCGCGAGCTGGTCGGATTGCCGTTCGAGGCCCAGCTGCGCCGTCGCCTGGAGCGGCTGGGCGCCACCTACGTCAAGCTCGGCCAGCTGCTGGCATTGCGCCAGGACCTGCTGCCCGAGCGGGTCACCCGGGAGCTCGCCCAACTGCTCGACCGGCTGCCCGCGATCCCCTTTGCGCGCTTCCTCGAGCTGGTCGGCCGCGAGCTCGGCCGCGATCCGTCCGAGGTCTTCGCCTACATCGAGTCCCACCCGCTCGGGTCCGCCTCGATCGGCCAGGCCCACCGCGCCGGCACCCACGACGGCCGGGCAGTGATCCTCAAGCTGGTCAAGCCGGGCATCCGCGAGCTGCTGCGCCGCGACCTCACCCTGCTCGCCGGCGTCGGCCGCCTGCTCGACCGGCCGTTCCGCCGCTTCGAGCCGCGGCGGGCGATCTCGGAGTTCAGCTACTACGTCCTGCGCGAGGCCGACCTGGAGATCGAGGCCGACAACGCGGAGATCTTCGCCGCCAACTTCGCGGACCGGCCGGAAGTCGTCTTCCCCCGCATTCTGCGCGAGTACAGCACCGGCAACCTGCTGTGCATGGAGTACCTGCGCGGCTTCAAGCCCTCCGCCCCCGAGGCCGCGGAGCTCGATCCCGGCGCGCGCGACCGGCTGATCGAGGTGGGCGCCGAGGCGATCCTGCGCATGCTCTACCGCGACGGCTTCTTCCACGCCGACCTGCACCCGGCGAACCTCCTGGTCCTGCCCGGCCCGAAGCTCGGCTTCATCGACCTCGGCCAGGTCGGCCGCTTCGACGAGCACCTGCGCCGGCACCTGCTGCTCTACTACTACTGCCTGGTGGTGGGCGACGCCGAGAACGCAGCGCGCTACCTGACCGGGATCGCCAGGCCCGGCCCGAAGGCGAACGCGCAGGGGTTCCAGCGCGAGGTCTCCGACATCTCCCGCCGCTGGCGGCGGCACTCGAGCGAGGACTACTCCTCGCTCGGCCGGTTGATGCTCGACTCGGTGGCGCGCGGCGTGAAGTTCCGGATGTACTTCCCGGTCGAGCTGGTCCTGATGGTCAAGGCGATCGTCACCTTCGAGAGCGTCGGACGCATGCTCGA